>JAOPWW010000160.1 GCA_025965495.1 Frankiales bacterium | reverse complement strand
GCGCTCGCGGAGCCGGGCGCGGAGCGCGGGCACGCCGGCCCGCTCGAGCTCGAGGACGGTCCGCAGGTACATCTGCGTCGTCTCGCTGGTGCCGCCGACGGCTGCCACTGCCACCTCCTGGCTCTCAGCCTAGGAGCAGGCCGGTCCCTACGCCGTACGGCGGATCGACAGGGCGACCAGGACGGGCCCGCTGCCGGCGCTGTGGGCCGAGCCGCAGGAGCCCCCGGCGTCGGGCGAGGAGCCGCAGCCGCCGCAGCCGCCGGTGGTGCAGCCGGCGCCGACCTGCTCGCGGTCGAGCCGGCCGAGCCGCACCAGCTGCTCGACCGCGGACTCGACGACGTCGGCCCGCAGCCCGGTGGCCTGCTGCACCTCGGCGAGGCTGTGGGCGTCGGCGGCGAAGGCGTCCAGCACCGCGCGCAGCGGGCTGCTCACAGCAGCCGCCCGACCTGGAAGACCGCCAGCGCGAGCACGTACGCCACGCCGAGCGACAGCGCGACCGAGAACGCCGTCCAGCGCAGGCCGATCTCGCGCCGCTGCGCACCGAGCGTCGCCACGCACGGGGTGTAGGCGAGCAGGAAGACCAGGAACGCCCAGACCGCGGCCGACGTCGCCCCGCCGGAGGAGGCGTGGAAGGCGCCGGAGACGGCGCTCTGCAGCTGGTCGGGGGCGAGCCCCGCGGTCGGGTCGGCGGCGGCGTAGGTCTGCGCCCAGGAGGAGATCACGGCCTCCTTGGCGACGAAGCCGGTCAGCAGCGCCCCGGTGGTGTGCCAGTCGCCGAAGCCCAGGGGCGCGAAGACGACCGCGACGGCCCGGCAGACGGCGGCGAACAGGCTGTCGGCCGGCGCGACGTGGCCGAAGGAGGCTCCCCCGCGAACCGGCACGGCCTGCAGCGCCCACACGGCGGCGACGGTGGCGACGATCAGCCCGGTGGCCTCGCGCAGGAAGGCGACGACGCGCATCTTCGCGACCGCGACCGTCACGTGGAGGGTCGGGCGCTGGTAGGGCGGGAGGTCCAGCACGAGCCGCTCGCCGCCGACGCTGCGCCACAGGGTGCTGCGCAGCCCGAGCCCGACGCCGACGACGACCAGGATGGACATGAGGTAGAGCACGAAGACGGCGCTGCCGGCGTGGTCGGGGAAGAAGGTGGCCGACAGCAGCACGTAGACGGTCAGCCGGGCGCTGCAGGACGTGAACGGGACCAGCAGGGCGGTCATCAGGCGGTGCCGGGCGTCGCCCATGATCCGGGTGGCGCTGATGGCGGGGACGTTGCAGCCGAACCCGACGACCAGGGGCAGGAACGCCTTGCCGGGCAGCCCGATCCGGCGCATGAGCCGGTCGGTGACGACGGCGCCGCGCGCCATGTACCCGGAGTCCTCGAGCAGGGCGAGCAGCGTGAAGACCAGCGCCATGAGAGGCACGAAGGTGAGCAGCATCCCGACGCCGGCGACCAGGCCGTTGACGACGAACAGGTCCAGCGCGCTCCCGCGCAGGCCCACCAGGCCGAAGGCGCCCTGCACCAGGCTGGTCACGGGACCGGAGAACAGGCTCCCGAGCAGGTTCTGCAGCGGGGCGGCGACCGTGGTGGTGACCTGGAAGACCGCCCACATGACGGCGAGGAACAGCAGCGGACCGGCGACCGGGGAGGTGGCCCAGCGGTCGACCTTGTCGCTGAGGGTCCGGACGGCGCCGTCGCCGGCGCGGACCGCGGTCCCGGTCGCGGCGTCGACCCAGGACAGCCGTTCCTCGGCGGCAGCGAACTCGTCGTCGTCGGCGAGCGGGGAGACGGACCGGGCAGGCGGGCGCGGGGCGGCGAGGGCCTCGCGGCAGGCGGTGGCGAGCCCCTCGACCTGGCGCTGACGGGGGTCGATCGGCACGACGGTGGCACCGAGGGCCCGGCCGAGCGCGTCGACGTCGATCTCGATGCCGCGCGAGGCGGCGACGTCGCGCATGGTCAGCGCGACGACGACGCGGCCGGTCTCCTCGCGCAGCTCGGCCACGAGGTAGAGGCCGCGGGCGAGGTGCGCGGCGTCGGCGACGACGACGCACAGGTCGGGCCGCTGCAGGTCCGGGACGTCGCGCAGCAGCTGGCGGGTGAGCTGCTCGTCGGGCGACTCGCCGTCGAGGCTGCTCGCGCCGGGGAGGTCCAGCAGCTCGAGCTCGGCGTCGCCGGCCTGCCAGCGGGCGCGCCCGACCTCGACCGTGGTGCCGGGCCAGTTGCCGACGGTGCGGCTGCGGCCGGTGAGGCTGTTGAACAGGGTCGACTTGCCCGAGTTGGGCGAGCCGACGAGGGCGACCGTGGGCAGGCCGCCGAGCACCGCGGCCGGCGCGTCACCGTGGCAGGACGGGGCCGGCACGGTGCGGGTCATCCGAGCGGCTCGACGCGCAGCCGGCCCAGGCCTGCGCGGTCCAGCGCGAGGCGGTAGGTCCCGACGGCGACGACGCCGCCGCCCCCGCCGGTGCGGGAGAGCACGGTCAGCTCGGCGCCCTTGCGGACCCCGCTGTGCGCGAGGCGCAGCCGCTCGGCCCCCGAGCCGGCGCCGTCGAGCAGCCGCCACCGGCTGCCTCGTGCCGCCTGCTGCAGGCCCTCCGTCGTCGCCACGTCAGCGACGGTACGGCACTCAAGGAAGGTTGTCCTTACCGAACACAGAGCGAGAAGGAGTGACCTGGGTCACGCAGGACGGTAGACCACCAGCGACCGGGCGGCAGCCCGCAGCAGGAGGTGCCCCGGGCCCTCCGAGACCTCGCCGTCGCGGGCCAGCCGCAGGGCGCCCTGGCGGGACCGCACCGGTAGCCGCCCGACGATCCGCTCCTCGTAGACCCGGGACCGGCCGAGCCTGCCGGTGAGCAAGGCGAGGGCGAGCCGGGTGCGGGCGAAGCGCTGGTCGGCGTCGACGATGCGCACGTCGATGCAGCCGTCGTCCATGCGCTCCCGCCAGCTCGGAGCGAAGCCAGCGGGGTGGTACTGGCCGTTGCCGGCGAACAGGGTCCAGACGTCGCGGTCCTCGCCGTCGACGTTGAGCGCGACGCACTCCGCGGACCGCAGCACCCGCACGGTCGCCAGCGCCATCGCCGGCCACTTCCCGAGCCGCGCCTCGTGCTTCTCGCGCTCGCGGACCAGGTCCGGGTAGACGCCGAGGGCGA
>JAOPWW010000120.1 GCA_025965495.1 Frankiales bacterium | reverse complement strand
CTCGACCGCGGGCGCCGGGAGCCGGTGCTGAGCGGCCAGTCGGGCGACCGCGGCCCGCGGCGTCTCGGCGACGTCCCACCCGTGACCGACGTCGGTGGCGTCGTCGCGCAGCTGCTGCCAGGCGGTGAGCGCCCCGGGCCGGCGCCAGCGCAGCCGGCGGCGGAGCAGGGCGACCAGCGCGGGCGCGACCAGCAGCACCACGAGCAGCGAGAGCAGGACGGTGCGCAGCGACGGCAGGCTGCTGCCGTCGTCGACCGGGACCGACGGGTCCGCCAGCGGCGTCTCGCCGCCCCGGTCGAGCAGGTCGAGGTCCTTGCCCTTCTTGACGGTGCCGTCGTCGGCGGGGGCCGGCGCCTGCGACGCGGCGGTGCCGGGCGCCCCACCACCGGCGGCCGCCGTGTCGTCCTGGGTGTAGGTCGGCACGATCTCGCGGTCGTCGTCGACCGGCGTCGGCTCGAAGCGCACCCAGCCGGTGCCGGCGAAGAACGCCTCGGGCCAGGCGTGGGCGTCGTCGGTGGTGACCTCGTAGGTGCCGTTGGACATCGGCCGACCGGGGGTGAAGCCCACCCCGACCCGGGCCGGGATCCCCAGCACGCGCAGCATCGCCGCCATCGCCGAGGCGTACTGCTCGCAGAAGCCCTTGCGCTGCTCGAGGAAGGTCACGAGCGCGTCGGGGTTGTCGAACGGGTTCTGGGTCTTCTCCTCGTACTCGAACCCGTTGGCGGGGTCGCGGAACCAGCGCTGCAGCGCCACGGCGGCGTCGTAGTCGTTGCTCGTGCCGCGGGTGATCTGCCGGGCGAGGTCGCGGACCTCGCGCGCGACCGGCGGCACGTCGTCGTACGCGCTGAGCGCCTTGGGCAGCCCGACGGCGGCGCGCAGGGCCTCGCGGTCGGGGACGACGCGGTTGCTCTGGGCGGAGTACTCGCGGGCGCGGGTGGTGCTGGACCGGGTCGAGAAGACGGTCTCGCTGCGGCTGTTCCAGTTCCAGCGACCCCGGACGTCGACCGACGTCGGGACCGCCGGGAGCGGGAGCCACTGCGCCTCCAGGCCCACGACGTCGACCCGGGTGCGGACCGGCTCGACGTCGGTCCCCGAGCTGATGCCGAGCGGGACGGGGATGCCGTCGCTCACCGGCTGCTCGGCCTGCAGCGTGGACGCGGTCCACTGCGCGCCGTCGAACGTGTCGAGGGTGGTCATGCGCAGGTAGTCCGGCGTCGGGTCGTCCGTGGTGTAGCGCAGCAGCAGCTGCGGGTCGGGACGCGTGAGGTCGCCCTGGAGCTCGGTGATCGGGTTGTAGGTGACGACGGTGCGGGGACCGTCGGCGTCGCCCGGGCCCGACCCCCCGCTGCCGGGCAGCAGGCGGGCGTCGAGGCCGGGCACGAGCGCCGGCAGGAAGGCGGCGAGCCCCAGGGCCGCAGCGCCGATGCGCCGGCCCACCCGGCCCGTGCTGCCGGCGTCGGGGTCGAACTCCTCGCTGGTCCGGGGGCCGGACCGTAGCGGCACCCCCCACCGACCGACCCGGTCGCTGCCCTCGACCAACAGCAGCCCGAGCCAGCCGGCGGCGCCCAGGGTGAAGGGCAGCCAGCCCAGTCCGCCCGGGAGCAGGCCGGACGGCACGGCGAGCAGGGCGAGCAGCGGCAGCCCGGCCAGCGCCGGCCGCTGCAGGCCGGCCGCCAGCAGGTCGACGAGGACCGCGACCGCGCCCGTCCCCAGCACGGCGACGAGCACCAGCGAGGGCCGCGACGGGACCGGCACCGCCAGCTGGGCGATGTCGACGGCCGCGGTGTCGAGCAGCCGGTGGAGCGCGGTGACGGTGGACAGGGTCGGGAGCGCGTAGCGGAAGGTGCCGGCGGCGAAGGCGACTCCGGCGTAGCCACCGAGGGCGAGCAGCTGGACCAGAGGGACGGCGAGGACCGGGAGGCCGGCCCGGCGGGAGGCGGCGCCGGCCGCCGCGACCAGCAGCACGACGCCGAGCACGGGCGCGATCCAGGCCGTGCCGCTGTACAGCGGGGACAGGCCCGAGCAGGCGAGGGCGACGGCGAGGGCCGCGGCGAGGGTCAGGCGGTCACGGGTGCTCACGGTGCGCTGCTCCCCAGGGGTGTCGGCCAGGCCCCTGCGGACGATGTTCCCGCACGAGCTGCCTCCGCACGCGACGCCCCCGCGCCAGGGGCGACCCGCGCGCCCCGGCTGCCGGCGAGCGGCCAGACCGAGGCGAGGGTCGTCCCGTGCGAGACGGGCAGCACGCGCCAGCCCGCGCCGGTCAGGAGCGCGTCGGTGGCCTCGTGCTGGGCGAGCGCCGCCTGCCGCGCCCGCGGGGTGACCGGGGCCCAGCTGTCGGTGTCGAGCAGGACGGCGATGCAGGTGGCCGAGCCGGTGCGGACGCGGGCGAGGGTGGCCGCCGTCTGCGGGTCGAGCTGCCCGACGACGGCGACGAGCGCCCCGTCGACCCCTCCTCGGCGCAGGCGGGCGACGGCGGGGTCCAGGCCGACGGCGCGGTCGGGCTGGACGCCGGCCAGGGCGTCGAGCAGCACGCCCTCGGTGAGCGGCAGGCCGGGCGGGCCGAGGTCGGTCCCGGTGTGGTCGAGCAGGTGCAGGGCGAAGCCGGCACGGGCGAGCGCGACCCCGGCGCTGGCGACGGCGCTGACCGACCACTCGTAGGAGGACCCGGGCCCCTCGCCGCGGTGGGCGGTGGCGCGCCCGTCGAGCAGCAGGGTGGCGCGGCTCTGGAAGGGCTGCTCCTCGCGGCGCACCATCAGCTCACCGGTGCGGGCCGTCGACTTCCAGTGGACCTTGCGCAGGTCGTCGCCGTGGCGGTACTCCCGGGTGGCGGTGTCGTCGGTGCCGCTCGCGGCGACGGAGCGCGACGTCGAGTCGCCGCCGCCGGCCCAGTCGCCGCCGAGACGGACGGGCGGCAGGGCGCTGACGACGGGGGTGACGACGAGCTCGTCGACGCTCGCGAACGCGCGGGCCAGCTCGACCAGCCCGAACGGGTCGGTCAGCCGCACCGACAGCGGCCCGATGCGGAACCGGCCCCGGACGTCGGACCGGACCGGGTAGACGACGGTCCGCTGTCCCTGCGGCTCGACCTTGTCGAGCACGAACCGGGGACGCCCGCCGAGCGTGTAGGGGAGCGCGTCCTCCATCAGCAGGACGCCGCTGGGCAGCCGCGAGACGTTGTCGAGCACGAGACGGACGTCGGTGGGCCGGCCGGCCTGCACCCGGGCGGGTTCCAGGCTGCGGCTGCACGACAGCCGGTACCGGGTCCGCGCGACGACGGCGACCGCGGCCAGCGGGAGGGCCAGCAGGAAGACGGCGGCGCGCAGCAGGTCGCGCTGGCCGAGGGCGATCGAGCAGACCGCCAGGGTCGTTCCGGCGGCGAGCAGGCAGCGACCGCGCGTGGTCAGGCCGGCCAGCGAGGTCCGCACGCCGTTCACGCCCGGGTCACCGCGTCACGCCCGCCGTCGGGGGGCGACGTCGGAGACCGGGACGCGCGCGACGAGGTCGGCGACGACGTCCTCGGCGGTCCGGCGGCTGACCTGGGCCTCGGCGGTCGGCAGCAGGCGGTGGGCGAGGACGGGGCCGGCGAGCGCCTGGACGTCGTCGGGGACGACGAAGTCGCGGCCCTCGAGCGCGGCCGCGGCCCGGGCGGCGCGGACCAGCTGCAGGCTGGAGCGGGGGGAGGCGCCGAGCCGGAGCTCGGGGGTGCTGCGGGTCGCGCCGGCCAGGGCGATGACGTACCGCTTGACCTCGTCGGAGACGTGGACGCCGCGCACGACCTCGATGAGCTTGCGCACCTCCAGGGCGTCGGCGACCGGCTCGAGCTCCTCCAGCGGGTCGGCCCCGCCGTGGGTCTCGAGCATGTCGAGCTCGGCGGCCGGCGTGGGGTAGCCCATGGAGACGCGTGCGGTGAAGCGGTCGCGCTGGGCCTCCGGCAGCGGGTAGGTGCCCTCCATCTCGATCGGGTTCTGCGTCGCGATGACCATGAACGGCGTCTCGAGGACGTAGGTGACGCCGTCGACCGTCACCTGGCGCTCCTCCATCGCCTCGAGCAGCGAGCTCTGCGTCTTGGGGGAGGCGCGGTTGATCTCGTCGCCGACGACGAGGTTCGCGAACACCGGGCCGGGCTTGAACTCGAACTCGCGCGCCTCCTGGTCGAACACCGACACGCCGGTGACGTCCGACGGCAGCAGGTCGGGGGTGAACTGGATGCGCCGCACTGAGCAGTCGATCGAGCGGGCGAGCGCCTTGGCGAGCATGGTCTTGCCGACGCCGGGGACGTCCTCGATGAGCAGGTGGCCCTCGGCCAGCAGGACGACGAGGGCCAGGCGCACCACCTCGGGCTTGCCCTCGATGACCCGCTCCATGTTGTCGCGGACCCGGCCGGCGGCCTCGAGCAGCACGTCGAGCCCGCCGTCGGGCGTCGTCGGGCGGGTGCGTCGGACCACCGGGGCCTCCTGGTCGTGTGCGGCGCGCGACGCGCCGGCGTGACTCCACTGTCCCACCCGCAGGTCCGTCCGTCGCCTGCTCGCCCGGTGGGGGACGGCGGGCCGGACGGGCGCGCGGGCGGGCGGCGCGTCGTCGTCGCCGAGGTCAACGCCGCCGGTCCTCCCGGCGTTCCGGCGGCCGCGCTCCACCACGCCCCACGCCGGTCGCCGCCGAGCCTGCGGGACGGCCACGGCTCCCCGGCCGGGCCCTCGCCCGAGCGTCCTGTCGGAGGTCGGGTGTAGCGGACGTCGTTGACGGGGGAGCGAAGTGGAGTAACGTGGAGGACAGCGGAGCACAAGGGCACCGCGACAGGCATGCAGAGCGTGGAGCAGGGGGATCGGGGCGTGTTCCTCGGGACCCACACCCCGCGCCTCGACGAGAAGGGCCGGCTGTTCCTGCCGGCCCGGTTCCGGGACGAGCTGGCGGGAGGCGTGGTGCTCACCAAGGGTCAGGACCGCTGCCTGTTCGTCTACACGGCCGACGAGTTCGCTCGCCGCGCCGAGGCCGTCCAGCGCGCGAGCCAGGCCACCCGCGCCGCCCGCGACGCGGCGCGCACCTTCTTCTCCAGCGCCTTCGACCAGCAGCCCGACAAGCAGGGACGCATCACGGTCCCCGCCGGCCTGCGCACCTACGCCGGCCTGGACCGCGACTGCGTCGTCGTCGGCGCGGGCAACCGGCTCGAGGTCTGGGACCTCGGGGCGTGGGAGGCGGAGGAGGGCAGCCGCGAGGACGCCTTCGCCGACCTGTCCGAGGAGGTCCTGCCCGGACTGCTGTAGCCGTACGGCCCACGTGGCCCGACCGGTGGACGAGGTCTCCGACCGCTCCCCCTCCTGGCGCACCTTCCCCGGTGCCAGGCGAGGGAGCGGGCGGGGACCTGGCCCCCCGGCCGCAGACCCGAGGTCACGCGCTCCACACCGCTCCACCTGCACCACTCCGCTCCACCTCCCCGCACACCCCCCCGCACCTCCGGCCGCGACCCGGAGGTGCCTGACGCACGCCCCGAGGGTCGACATGGACAGCAGCACCGAGACCGACAGCCGCGCCGAGCAGGGCCTGGCCCGCGAGCTCCGCTCCAGCGCCCTGCTGCTGGGCCTGTCCTTCGGCGTGACCGCCGTCGTCGTCACCACCGCCCAGCTCGCGGCATCCCTGCTCGGCTCCTGAGCGCCTGCCCGTGAGCGGACCGAGCCCTGGCTCTCCCGGCGGAGGGGCAGAGCCCGCCCACGTCCCGGTCCTGCTGGACCGCTGCGTCGCGCTCCTCGCGCCCGCCCTCACCCGCGCCGACGACGTCGTCGTCGACTGCACGCTCGGCATGGGCGGCCACGCCGAGGCGCTGCTCCAGCGCACGCCGGCCCGCCTCGTCGCCCTCGACCGGGACCTCGAGGCCCTGCGCCGCAGCGGCGAGCGCCTCGCGCCCTTCGGGGACCGCGCGACCCTGGTCCACGCCGTCTACGACGAGCTGCCGCAGGTGCTCGCCGACCTCGGTCTCGCCCGGGTGCAGGGCGTCCTGTTCGACCTCGGCGTCAGCAGCCTGCAGCTCGACGAGGCCGACCGCGGCTTCGCGTACGCCCAGGACGGCCCGCTCGACATGCGGATGGACCAGAGCCGCGGCCTCACGGCGGCGGACATCGTCAACACCTGGTCAGGCAAGGACATCGCGCGGGTGCTCAAGCAGCACGGTGACGAGCGCTTCGCCTCCCGGATCGCCGACGCGATCGTCCGCGAGCGGGGGGTGGAGCCGTTCACGGGGACGGCCCGCCTGGCCGAGCTCGTGCGCACGTCGATCCCGGCCGCGACCCGCCGCACCGGCGGACACCCGGCGAAACGGACGTTCCAGGCCCTGCGCATCGAGGTGAACGACGAGATCGGCGTGTTGAAGCGCGCCATCCCGGCTGCCGTCGATCATCTTGCTACCGGAGGACGGATCGTCGTCATGAGCTACCAGTCGTTGGAGGACAAGGTCGTGAAGGCGGAGCTGGTGGCGCGCTCCAGTAGCGAGGTGCCCCACGACCTCCCGTTCGTGCCCGAGGGTGCCCAGCCGGAGCTCCGGCTGCTGGTGCGGGGCAGCGAGAAGGCCCCCGAGGCCGAGCAGGAGGCCAACCCGCGCTCCCAGTCGGTCCGGCTCCGCGCGGCTGAGCGCACCCGGGACGCGGCGTGACCGCCGTCGCCCGCGTCGCCCTCCCCACGACGACGCCGGCCCCGCCTGCCGCCGCGGTCCGGACCGCCGCCGCGCCGCGCACCGGCTACCTGCGCCTCGTCCCGCAGCGCCGGACCGCCGCGCGCCGCGCCCCCTTCGTCGCCGTCGTCGTCGGGCTGCTCGCTGCCGGGCTGCTCGGGCTGCTGGTGCTGAACACGGCCCTCGCGGAGGACGCCTTCCGCCTGCACTCCCTCCAGGTCCAGGGCAAGCAGCTCGACGACCGCGAGCAGGAGCTCTCCACGACCGTGGAGGACCTGGAGGCGCCTCGCGCCCTCGCCGAGCGCGCCGCCGCCCTGCACATGGTCCCCGGTGGACCGCCCGCCTTCCTGTCCCTGCCCGACGGCAGGATCAGCGGCCTCGGTGCCCCCGGTCAGGCCCCGACGCCGTCGCCGGTGCCCGGCGGTGCCGCGACGCCCCAGGACGCCGCCGCGCAGGCCGAGGCCGACGCCTCCTCCCGCGCTGACCAGGCGCCCGCGACGAGCGGGTCCACCGGTGACGGCGCCAGCGGGACCGACGCGACCGGGACCGACGGGGGGACCGGCACCGGGACCGACGGGGGCACGGGGACCGGGACCGGCTCGACGGGCGCCGGCGCGACCACCGACACCGGCGACGCGACCGGCTCGACCGGTTCGGGCTCCACCGGCACCGGCACCGGCTCCACGGGCACCGGCTCCACCGGCACCGACTCGACCGGCACCGACTCGACCGGCACGACCGCAGGGGGGACCCGCTGAGCACCGACCGCCGCCCGCCCGGCCCGCCCCGCGACCCACAGGGCACCGACGCCCGCACCGGTGCTCCTCGTCCCGCCGGTCCCCGCCCGCTCCGGCCGGCCGCCCCAAGTGACCCCCGCGCGGCCGGTCCCCGCGACCCCCGAGCTGCCGACCCGCGCGGCACCGACCCTCGAGCTGCAGACCCCCGCCGGTCGGACCCCCGTGACACCGACC
>JAOPWW010000117.1 GCA_025965495.1 Frankiales bacterium | reverse complement strand
GCCGCCTGGAGCTGCGCGGCGGCGAGGGCCTGGCCCGCGGGGCCGGTGGACCCGGCGACGGCGTTCGCCGCGAGCGCCGTGCTGAGCGACTGCTGCGCCGACGGCGAGGACAGCCGCAGCAGGACGTCGCCGGCCTTGACCGTGGCGCCGTCGCGGACGGTCAGCGCAGCGACTGTGCCGTCGGCGGGCGCGACGACGGCGGAGACGGCCCGGGCCGTGACGCTCCCCGCGGCCTCGACGACCTCCGCGACCGACCCGCGGGAGACCGTCCCGGTGCGGACCCTGGCCGCGTCGCCGCCTCCGCAGCCGCTCAGGAGGAGGGCGGCGGCGAGGGCAGCGCCGAGGGCGGTCTTCACGCCGGCGAGCCTACGGAGCGGGCTGCGTCCTCGCCGCTCAGGACGGTCCTCGCCCTTCAGGACAGGACGGCGGCCCCGGGCACCAGAGGAGCCGGCGGCGGTCGCCGCCGGTCGACGCTCGCGGCCAGGGCGGCCCCCACGGCACAGAGCGCCCCGGCGACCAGGAACGCCGTCGTGTAGCTGCCCGTGGCGGTGCGGCTGACCCCGGCGGCGAAGGCAGCCGCCGCAGCCCCGAGCTGGTGGCTGGCGAACACCCAGCCGAACACGACCGTGGTCCGCTCCGGCCCGGCGACCTTGCCGCAGAGCGCGATCGTCGGGGGCACGGTCGCGACCCAGTCCAGGCCGTAGAAGGCGATGAACAGCAGCAGCGGCACGGAGCCGGTGTCGAGCACGACGGGCAGCGCCATCAGCGACAGCCCCCGCAGGCTGTAGTACCAGGCGAGCAGCACGCGGGGGTCGTACCGGTCGGTGAGCCAGCCCGACGCCGTCGTCCCCACGATGTCGAACACCCCGATGAGGGCGAGCAGGCTGGCGGCGGCGACCGGAGCCATGCCGTGGTCGTGGGCGGCGGGCAGGAAGTGCGTGCCGATGAGGCCGTTGGTGCTGGCGCCGCAGACGAAGAAGCTGCCGGCGAGCAGCCAGAACGTGCCGCTGTGCGAGGCGAGGCGCAGCCCGGCGAAGGCGGTCTTCACGGGGTTGCCGGTCGAGGCGACCGACGGCGGGGCGTCGTCGGGGGCGCCGTAGGGGCGCAGGCCGAGGTCCTCGGGCCGCTCCCGCAGCGCGAGCGCGACCAGCGGCACGGCCAGCAGCGCGGACGCCGCGACGACGACGGACGCGACCCGCCAGCCCCGGCCGTCGGCGAGAGCGGCCAGCACCGGCAGGAACACCAGCTGTCCGGTCGCGGACGCCGCGGTGAGGACGCCGGTGACGAGTCCGCGGCGAGCGACGAACCAGCGGGTCGCGACGGTCGCGGCGAACACGCTCGCCATCGACCCCGTGCCGAGCCCGACGACGACCCCCCACAGCACGACCAGCTGCCAGGACGCCGTCGCCAGCGCGGTGAGGCCCGAGCCCGCGGAGACCAGGAGCAGCGCGAGCAGGACGACCCGGCGGACACCGAACCGCTGCATGGCGGCCGCGGCGAAGGGCCCGGTCAGGCCGAACAGCACGAGGTTGACGCTGACGGCGAGGCTGACGGTGTCGCGGGAGAACCCGTCCTGCTCGAGCGGGACGAGCAGGACGCCGGGCGCGGACCGGAACCCGCTGGCCGCGAGCAGGGTCAGGAACGCGACGCCGGCGACGACCCAGGCGTAGTGCGGCCGGCGACGGGTCACTGCGGCAGGTCGAACACCAGGCAGGTGGAGGTCGCGGCGGCCACGAGCTTGCCGTCGGCGTCGCGCACCTCGCCCTCGCTGAAGGCCACGCGGCGACCCGGCTTGACGATCCGGCCGGTCGCCGACAGGGCCGTCCCGGCGTGGACCGCCCGCAGGAAGCTGACCTTGATCTCGACGCTCGTGTAGCCCTGGCCCTGCGGCAGGGTCGACTGCACGGCGCAGCCGCAGACGCTGTCGAGCAGGGCGCAGACGAGGCCGCCGTGGACGGTGCCGATGGGGTTGTAGACCGACTCGTCGGGCGTGCAGGTGAAGACGACCTCGCCGGGGCGGACGCTGGTGAGCCCGAACCCCATGAGGACGGCGATGGGCGGCGGGGGCAGCTCGCCGTCCGCCACGGCCTGCAGGTGGTCGATCCCGGCCAGGGTCAGCCCGACGGCGGCGGCCGCGAGCGGGTCGTGCCAGGTGACGGTCTTGCTGCGGACGGGGCCGAACCGGGTGGACTCCATGCGGCGCGACGCTAGACGCAGCTGGATACGGTGTCCATACTCAGCGGGTGGCTCCCCGTGTCTGCTCCGTCGCGAACGCCCTCGAGCTCGTCGGCGAGCGCTGGGCCCTGCTGGTGGTGCGCGAGGTCGCCCTCGGGGTGCGCCGGTTCGCCGACATCCTGGAGCGCACCGGGGCGCCCCGCGCCGTGCTGTCGGCCCGGCTGAAGTCGCTGGTCGAGGCCGGCGTCCTGACGACGTCGCCGTACCGCGAGCCCGGCCAGCGCGAGCGGCTCGAGTACCGGCTGACCGGCGCCGGGCGCGACCTGCTGCCGGTCGTGACGGCGCTGCGCGAGTGGGGCGACAAGCACGCGACGCCGATGTCCGGCCCGCCGGTGGTGCTGCGGCACGAGGCGTGCGGCGGCGACGTCCACCTGCAGCTGGCCTGCACCTGCGGTCCGGTCAGCCAGCGCGAGGTGCGGGTCCACCCCGCGCCGGATCAGCCCTCGGCGAGCTGACGGCTCCGGTCCCGGGCCGCCTCGATCGCGTGCAGCATCGCGGCCCGGACGCCGTGGTCCTCCATCGTGCGGATCGCCGCGATGGTCGTGCCGCCGGGGCTGGTGACCGCCTCGCGCAGCAGCACCGGGTGCTCCCCGGAGTCGCGCAGCATCTTGGCGCTGCCGACCAGCGTCTGGGTGATGAGCTCGGAGGCGACGCTGCGGGGCAGCCCGAGCAGGATCCCGGCGTCGATCATCGCCTCGACGAGGAAGAAGAAGTAGGCCGGGCCGCTGCCCGACAGCGCGGTGACCGCGTCCTGCTGGGACTCGGGCACCCGCACGACCTTGCCGACCGGCCGCAGCATCGCCTCGACCTGCTCGAGGTGCGCCACCGAGGCGTGCGAGCCGGGGCTGACGGCGCTCATCGCCTCGTCGACGAAGACCGGGGTGTTGGTCATGACGCGGACCACCGCCGTGCCCTCGGGCAGGCCCGCCTCGACGACGGCCGTCGTGATGCCCGCCGCCATGCTGACCACGAGCGCGTCCGGCCGCAGGCCGCCGGCGATCTCCCCCAGCAGCGCACGCATGTCCTGCGGCTTGACCGCGAGCAGGACGACGTCGGCCTCCGCCGCCGCCTCGACGGGGTCGGGGGTGCGGACGCCGTAGCGCTCGGCGATCTCCTTCGCCCGCTCCGGGTGGCGCTCGGCGCCGAGCAGGCGGTCGACCGGCTGGCCGGCGCGCAGCAGGCCGCTGACGAGGGCCTCGCCGAGCTTGCCGACGCCGAGGACCGCGATGACCGGTGCTGCCTGGGCGGTCACGACCGCGACGCCAGGGCGCGCAGGAAGAAGACCAGGTTGGCGGGGCGCTCGGCCAGTCGTCGCATGAGGTAGCCGTACCACTCGTCGCCGTACGGCACGTAGACCCGCACCCGCTCGCCGTCGGCGACCAGGCGCTCCTGCTCGAGCGGGCGGATGCCGTAGAGCATCTGGAACTCGTAGTCGGCCCGGCCCTGCCCGAGGGTCTGGCCGATCTCGACCAGGCGCGGGTCGTGGGTGGCGAGCATCGGGTAGCCGTCGCCGGCCATGAGCACCCTAATGCAGCGCACGTAGGCCTTGTCGACCTCGTGCGGCTCCTGGAAGGCCACGCTCGCCGGCTCCTTGTAGGCGCCCTTGCACAGCCGGACCCGGCTGCCGGTGGTGGCGAGCGCCCGGCAGTCGTCCTCGGTCCGGTGGAGGTAGGCCTGCAGGACGGCGCCGACGTCGGGGAAGTCCTGCCGGACCTCGTGCAGGACCCGCAGGGTCGAGTCGGTGGTGGTGTGGTCCTCCATGTCGAGGGTCACCGTGGTGCCTGCCGTCCGGGCGGCGAGGGCGATCCGGCGGGCGTTCTCGAGCGCGAGGCCCTCGTCGAGCGCCTGCCCGACGGCGGTCAGCTTGACCGAGACCTCGGCCCGGCCGTCGGCGGTGAGGCCCTCGTCGGCGAGGCGCTCCAGCAGCACGAGGTAGGCCGAGACGGTCGCCTCGGCCTGCCCGGCGTCGAGGGTGTCCTCGCCGAGGTGGTCCAGGCTGACGGCGAGGCCCTTGCCCAGCAGCTCCCGCGTGGTGCGGACGGCGTCGTCGACCTGCTCGCCGGCGACGAACCGCTTCACGACGCCCCGGCTGAGCGGTGCACCCGCCACCACGGACTTGACCGTGCTGTTGCGGGAGGCGGCGAGGATCGCGGAGCGGAGCACGCTCTGAGGCTAGGTGCTGGACTCGTACCGTGCGGGACGTCCTGGTGTGCGGCTACGGCCCTGTCGGCGCCCTGCTCGCGGCCCGGCTGGCGGCGCACGGGCTGTCGGTCCTCGTCGTCGACCGCGCGCCCGTGCCGTACGCCCTGCCGCGGGCCGTCGCCGCCGACGGCGAGGTCCTGGAGCTGCTCGCGCGGACCGTCCCCGGCGTCACGACCGGCTTCGTCCGCGACCCGCCGGTGCGCTTCCTGGCCGCCGACCGCACCGAGCTCGGGCGGCTCCGGTTCCCCGTCCCCGGGCTCGCCTTCTACACCCAGCCCGTCCTCGAGCAGCGCCTGCGCGCCCACGTCGCCGGCCTGCCGCTCGTCGAGGTCCGCACCGGCACCCTGACCGCGCTCGCGCAGGACGCCGCCGGGGTCACGGCCGTGGTCGACGGGGCGCCGGTCCGGGCCCGCTGGCTGGTCGGCTGCGACGGCGCCTCCTCCACGGTCCG
>JAOPWW010000116.1 GCA_025965495.1 Frankiales bacterium | reverse complement strand
CCCGACTAGCCTGACGCGGTGCGCGCCCTCATCACCGGCGGGGCCGGCTTCATCGGCTCCCACCTCGCCGACGCCCTGCTCGCCCGCGGCGACTCCGTCATCCTGCTGGACAACCTCAGCACGGGCCGGCTCGAGAACATCGAGCACCTGCGCAAGCGCGACGACGTCGAGTTCGTCCTGGGCAGCATCCTCAACGCCGACCTCATGGACGACGTCATGGCCCGCGCCGACGTCTGCTTCCACCTGGCCGCCGCCGTCGGGGTGCAGCTCATCGTGGACAAGCCGCTGGAGAGCCTCGCCACGAACATCCGCGGGTCCGAGATCGTCTTCGAGAAGGCCCACAAGCACGGCACGAAGGTCCTGGTCACCAGCACCAGCGAGATCTACGGCAAGAACACCAGCGACAAGCTCGGCGAGGAGGACGACCGGATCCTCGGGTCCCCGCTGAAGAGCCGCTGGTCCTACAGCGAGGCCAAGGCGATCGAGGAGATCCTCGCCTACACGTACTGGCGCCAGAAGGGCCTGCCGACGGTCATCGTGCGGCTGTTCAACACCGTCGGTCCGCGCCAGACCGGCCACTACGGCATGGTCATCCCCCGCTTCGTCGGCCAGGCGATCAAGGGCGAGCCGATCACCGTCTACGGCGACGGCCAGCAGACCCGCTGCTTCTGCTTCGTCGGCGACGTCGTCACGGGCCTGCTCGCGCTGATGGACCACCCCGACGCGAGCGGGCGGGCGTTCAACCTCGGCGGCTCGGAGGAGGTCTCCATGGAGGACCTCGCCCGGCAGGTCGTCGACGTGACGGGCTCCTCGAGCAAGATCCGCTTCGTGCCCTACGACGAGGCCTACGAGGAGGGGTTCGAGGACATGCAGCGCCGCGTCCCGGACACCACCCGGGCCCGCGAGACGATCGGGTTCGCCCAGACCGTCGACCTCGCCGGCATCCTGCGGATGGTGGTCGAGGACCAGCGCAGGTGACCCGGCCGTGACCGCGCTGGGCTGGCCCGCCTACGTCGCCGCGTTCCTCGCGCCGCTGGTGGTCGCCTGGCTCCTCACCCCCGTCATGCTGCGCCTCGCCCTGCGGCGGCGGATCCTCGACGGCCCGACCGAGGAGGCCCGCAAGGCCCAGCAGGCCGCCATCCCCTACCTGGGCGGCGTCGCGATCGTCGTCGCCTTCAGCCTGCTGGTGTTCGCGGCCGCCGCCCTCGACCGGGCGGTCAGCGTGCTGGTGCAGCTGGCGGTCCTGCTCGGCGTCGGGCTGGTGCTCGCGCTGATGGGCCTGCTCGACGACCTCCGGGGCGGCCTGAGCGCGAGGCTGCGCCTGCTGGTGGAGGTCGGCGCTGGCGTGGCCGTGTACGCCAACGGCTCGGGCGCGGACCTGCAGGGACCGCGCGCGCTCGACGTCGTCGTGACCGTGGTCTGGGTCGTCGGGATCACCAACGCCTTCAACCTGCTCGACAACATGGACGGCCTCTCGGCCGGCGTCGCGAGCATCGCGGGGCTGTCGTTCGGGCTCATCGCGGCGGTCAACGGGCAGTTCCTCGTCGCGGCCCTCGCGGCCGGGGTGGCGGGCTGCGCCGCCGGGTTCCTGCGGCACAACTTCCACCCGGCCAAGATCTACATGGGCGACGCCGGGTCGCTGTTCCTGGGCTACCTGCTGGCCGTCGTCGGGCTGCAGCTGCAGCTGGTCGACACGCCGCCGGTGGTCGCCCTGTTCGTGCCGATGCTGGTCCTCGGCGTGCCGCTGTTCGACACCACCCTGGTCACCGTCCAGCGGCTGGCCCACGGCCGCTCCCCCGCGCAGGGCGGCCGCGACCACGCCAGCCACCGGCTCGTCTGGGTCGGCGTCCCCGTGCCGGTCGCCGTCTGCCTGCTCTACGCCACGGGGGTCGCCCTGGGGTGGCTCGCCGTCCTGCTCGCCCGCCTCGACACCGTCAGCGGGCTGCTGCTCGTCGCGTTCGTGCTGACCGTGGGGACGTTCCTCATGGGGCTGCTGAGCGCCGTACCGGTCTACGACAACAGCAAGCAGCGCCAGGTGATGCTGCGGGTGGTGCGCGACCACGAGCCCGAGGAGCAGGCCTCCTAGCGGTGCGACCCTCCGCGGTGGAGACGTCGTGCGCTCCACCGCGCGATCGGCTGCTCGATCACGGTGAACGACATCGCCGCCGCCGCGACCGCGAACGTCACCTCGAGCACCAGCACCAGTGCCTGCGACAGGTCGGGCCGCTTCTCGAAGGCCCGGAAGAACACGTAGTGCCACAGGTACAGCGAGTACGAGATCCGCCCCACGAACACCACCGGCGGCAGCGCCAGCAGCCACGACGCCGGCCCCCGGGCCCGCCCCAGCAGTCCCCCGACGAGCAGCACCGCCGCGACGACGGCGACCGGCACGGACGTCTGCAGCGGCACCCGCTCCACCAGGCACCCGTACGCGTACATGCCCAGCAGCAGGACCAGGCCGGCCTCGGCGAGCCCGGGCAGGGCCAGGAGCTGCCGCCGCCAGGACAGCAGGAACGCGAGGGCGCAGCCGGCGAGCAGCCCGCCGCCCCGGCCGTCGAGGCGGAAGTCGTCGGTCGGCGTCGGGGAGTGGGTCTGGACGACGTGCAGCGCGTGGAAGCACCACGCCGTCCCGGCGGCGCAGGCGGCGGCCAGCACCGGCCGTGGCACCCGGAGGGCCAGCAGCGCGACGAGCAGCAGCGGCCAGACGACGTAGAACTGCGCCTCCTGCCCGAGCGACCAGGTGTGGTCCAGCGGTGAGATCGACACCCGCTGCACCGTCAGGGCCAGGTTCGACCGGAACTCCCCGGCCAGCAGGGCCCGCGGCAGGTAGTCGTCGCCGACGAGCGCGTGCCCGAGCGGGTACAGCGCCGCGAGCATGAACAGCAGCGGCGGGGCGATGCGCAGGAACCGGCGGGCCCAGAACCGCGGCACGCTGATGTCGCCGTAGCGGGCCTTCTCGGCCAGCAGCAGGGTGGTGATGAGGTAGCCCGACACGACGAAGAACACGTCGACGCCGACCGCCCCCGGGAACGACGACGCCGGCAGCGCGTGGATCGTCACGACGGTCGTGACCCCGATCGCCCGGACGCCGTCGAGGGCGTCGACGCGGCGACCGGCGGCGAGCTGCTGGGCCGGGACCGCAGGGGGCGCTGGAGGAGGCGCCGCCGAGGGCGCCTCGGCGAGCGCGGTCACGACAGGTAGCCCCGCAGCAGTGCGGTCGCCTCCGTGATGCGCCGGACGTCGACCCACTCCTCGCGCTTGTGCGCGAGACCGGGGTCGCCAGGGCCGTAGTTGAGCGCCGGGATGCCGAGCGCGGCGAAGCGGGCGACGTCGGTCCACCCGTACTTGGCCTGCGGCGTCACGCCGACGGCCTGCACGAAGTGCTGCGCGGCGGGCGCCGTCAGCCCGGGCAGGGCGCCCGGGGAGGAGTCGGTGAGGACGCAGTCGTAGGGGGCGAGCACCTCCCGGACGTGGGCGAGGGCCTCCTCCTCGGTGCGGTCCGGCGCGAACCGGAAGTTGACCGTGACGGTGCACAGGTCGGGCACGACGTTGCCGGCCACGCCGCCCGTGACCCCCACGGCGTTCAGGCCCTCGCGGTACAGGCAGCCGTCGATGTCGACCTCGCGCGCCTCGTACCGCACGAGCTGCACCAGCAGCGGGGCGGCGGCGTGGATGGCGTTCTCGCCGAGCCAGGACCGCGCGCTGTGCGCCCGCTTGCCGGGCACCGCGACGTCGACCCGCAGGGTGCCCTGGCAGCCGGCCTCGACCTGGCCGGACGTCGGCTCCATCACGACGGCGAGGTCGGCGTCGAGCCAGTCGCGGTGGTGCTCCACCAGCCGCTTGAGCCCGTTCCTGGCCGCCTCGACCTCCTCGTTGTCGTAGAGGACGTAGGTGACGTCGACGGCCGGCTCGGGCAGGGTCGCCGCGAGGTGGAGCAGGACGGCGTCGCCGGCCTTCATGTCGCTCGTGCCGCAGCCCGACAGGCGGTCGCCGTCACGCGTGGACGGGACGTTGTCGGCGATCGGCACCGTGTCGAGGTGCCCCGCGAGCAGCACCCGCCGGCCGCGCCCGAGGGACGTGCGCGCGACGAGGGCGTCGCCGTCGCGGTCGACCGTCAGGTGGGGCAGCGCGCGCAGGGCCTGCTCCACGAGGTCGCACAGGTGGCCCTCGCTGCCCGAGACGCTCGGGACGTCGACGAGGGCGGCGCACAGGTCGACAGGGTCAGCGGCGAGGTCGAGCACCCGACCATCCTTCCCTAGGCTGCACCCCCATGAGCACCCGCACCGCCTCCGGCGTCGGCCTGGCCACCACCACCTCGGACGGGCAGATCCTCGACACCTGGTACCCGGCGCCGCAGCTCGGCGAGGGCGCGGTCGCCCCCGAGGGCCTGGAGGCGCTCACCGGCGCGGACGAGGCCCGCGGCGTCCGCCGGGAGGTCGTGTCGCGGACGATCGACCTCGACGCCGCCCCCGTCGACGCGAGCGACGTCTACCTGCGCCTGCACCTGCTCTCGCACCGGCTCGTCGCCCCCCACGGCGTCGTCCTGGACGGGCAGTTCGGGCTGCTGACGAACGTCGTGTGGACCAGTGCCGGCCCGTGCGCGGTCGAGGGCTTCGAGGCCACCCGGATGCGGCTGCTCGCCCGCGGGCCGGTGCTCGTGCACAGCGTCGACAAGTTCCCGCGGATGGTCGACTACGTGCTCCCGTCCGGCGTCCGGATCGGGGACGCCGACCGCGTCCGGCTCGGCGCGCACCTGGCGCCCGGCACGACCGTCATGCACGAGGGCTTCGTGAACTTCAACGCCGGCACGCTCGGCACCTCGATGGTCGAGGGGCGGATCAGCGCCGGCGTCGTGGTCGACGACGGCAGCGACATCGGGGGCGGCGCCTCGATCATGGGCACCCTGTCCGGCGGCGGCAGCGAGGTGATCCGGATCGGGAAGCGCTGCCTGATCGGCGCCAACGGCGGCACCGGCATCAGCCTCGGCGACGACTGCGTCGTGGAGGCCGGGACCTACGTGACGGGCGGCACGAAGGTCGCCCTGGACGACGGCCGCGTCGTCAAGGGCCGCGACCTGTCGGGCTCCACGGGTCTGCTGTTCCTGCGCGACTCGGTCACCGGAGCGATCCGGGCCCGTCCGCGGGCCGGCAAGACGGTCGAGCTGAACGAGGCCCTGCACGCCAACTAGGGCCCTGCCTGATGATCCAAGTGGCCCTGCTGTCGCTCTGACGGCAGCAGAGGCACCTGGATCACCAGCAGACCGGGTGCCTACAGCGCGGCGAGCCGCTCCACGGCGGCGTCGATGCGCTCGTCGGTCGCGGTGAGGGCCATCCGTACGTGCCGCGCCCCGGCCGCCCCGTAGAACTCGCCGGGCGCGACCAGCACCCCGACGCCGGCCAGCGCCGCGACGGTGTCCCAGCAGGCCTCGTCCCGGGTGCACCACAGGTAGAGCCCGGCCTCGGAGTGGTCGACCCGGAACCCCGCCGCCTCGACCGCCGCCCGCAGCCGGGTGCGACGTGCCCGGTACCGCTCCTTCTGCACGACGACGTGCGAGGAGTCCCCGAGCGCGGCCACGAGCGCCGCCTGCACGGGGGCGGGCGACAGCAGCCCGATGTGCTTGCGGGCCTCGACGAGCGCGGCGACGGCGTGCTCGTCCCCGACGGCGAACCCCGCCCGGTAGCCGGCGAGGTTGCTCCGCTTGGACAGCGAGTGCAGCGCCAGCACGCCGTCGGTCGAGCCCCCCGAGACCGAGGGGTGCAGGACCGACACCGGCTCGGCGTCCCAGCCCAGCTCGAGGTAGCACTCGTCGCTGGCGACCAGGACGTCGTGCTCGCGCGCCCAGGCGACGACCCGGGCGAGCTCGTCGGCCGGCAGGACGCGGCCGGTCGGGTTCGACGGCGAGTTGACCCAGACCAGGGACACCGAGGACGGGTCGTGCGACGTCGGATCGTCGGTGGCCACCGGCACGCAGCCGGCCAGGCGGGCACCGGCGTCGTAGGTCGGGTAGGCGAGCTCCGGGATCAGGACCGTGCTGCCGGGGGCGAGCCCCAGCAGCACGGGGAGCAGCGCGACGAGCTCCTTCGAGCCGATGCTCGGCACGACGTGGCGCGCGTCGACGTCGGCCCCGAGGCGCTCCCGCGACCAGGCGACCAGCGCCTCGCGGACCGCCGGCGTGCCGATCGTGAGGGGGTAGCCGGGGGCGTCCGCAGCGTCGCGGAGGGCCTGCTGGACGACGTCGGGCGTCGGGTCGACCGGCGTCCCGATGGACAGGTCGACGACGCCGCCCTGGTGCGCCCGGGCCCGCTCGCCGTAGGGGGCGAGGCGGTCCCAGGGGAACTCGGGGAGCCGGGCCCGAGCGGCCCAGCCCGGCCGGTTCAGTGGCCCTCGGTGTTCTTGCCGACCGGGACGGCCATGACGACGGGGTGGTCGAG
>JAOPWW010000096.1 GCA_025965495.1 Frankiales bacterium | reverse complement strand
AGTACTGGTGCCACTCGGCGTCCTCGCCGGGCTTGACGAAGAACTCCATCTCCATCTGCTCGAACTCGCGCGTCCGGAAGATGAAGTTGCCGGGGGTGATCTCGTTGCGGAAGCTCTTGCCGATCTGGCCGATGCCGAACGGCGGCTTCTTGCGCGCGCTCTGCTGCACGTTCGCGTAGTTGATGAAGATGCCCTGGGCGGTCTCGGGCCGCAGGTAGGCCAGGCCGCTCTCGTCCTCCACCGGGCCGAGGTGGGTGCGGAGCATGCCGTTGAAGTTGCGCGGCGGCGTGAAGGTCCCCTTGTTGCCGCAGTTGGGGCAGGTCAGCTCCGACAGCGCCTTGCCCGGGTTGGCCTCCTCGAGGTGGTCGGCCCGGTAGCGCTTGTTGCACGAGCCGCACTCGGTGAGGGGGTCGGTGAAGGTCGCGACGTGGCCCGAGGTCTCCCAGACCTCCTTGGCGAGGATCACGCAGGAGTCGAGCCCGACGACGTCGTCGCGGCCCTGCACGACCGACTTCCACCACTGGCGCTTGACGTTGTTCTTGAGCTCGACGCCGAGGGGGCCGTAGTCCCAGGAGGCCCGCAGGCCGCCGTAGATCTCGCTGCTGGGGAACACGAGGCCGCGGCGCTTGGCCAGGCTGACGATCGTGTCCATGCGGTCTGCGGTCTTGGCCATGAGGTGGACTCCGGTCCGGCTGGCTGTCGGGTGAGACCCGAACACTAGTCAGACGGAGGTGGCCACATCCGGGCCGGCCGCCTCGCGCAGCGACACCCGGGCGGCGTCGGCGGCCCGGCGGGTCGGCGCCCCGCCGTCGTCGCCGTGCAGGACCTCGAAGGCGCTGGGCTCGTCGCGTCCGAGCGACAGCAGGGGCGCGGCGTCGACCTTGACGTCGTAGGCCGACAGGGAGCGGCGGTAGGCGCCGACGCCCTCCCACTCGGTGGTGAGGACCCAGCAGGTCGGGTCGTCGGCGGCCCGGCCGATCCGGCCGCGCAGGTAGCCGGGCCGGGCGGCGAAGGCGGCGAGCGCGGCCTGCGCCTTCGGCAGGAAGGACGCGCCCTCGTCCTCGGGCACGTCGAACCGCGTCACGACCAGCACGGGTGCCACGCTACGGCGCATGCCGCTGCGTCCGCTGGTCGAGAGCAGGAGCGCCGTCCTGCTCGCCTGGTTCAGCCTGCGCCCGAAGGCCCTGCTCCCCGTGCTCGTCCTGGCCCTGCTGCTGGCCTCCAGCCTGCTCCCGCCGGCTCTCGGCCTGCTCTGTCTGCTGCCGGTGCTGCTCCTCGTGGCCTGGCTGTCCTACCTGTCGTGGCCGGTGCTCGACCCGCGCGCCCGGGTCCTGCGCTGCGTCGTGCTCGTCGCCCTGACCGTCCTCGGAGCGCTCCGGCTCTGAACATGGGAACCGTTCCCAGGTAGCCTCCCCGGTGTGCGACGACTCCTGCTCCCCCTGCTGGCCGTGACGGTGCTCGCCGCCGGGTGCTCGGACGCGGGCAGCAGCGGCGGGAAGCCGCAGGTCGCCGTCGCCGCGTACCCGTTCGCCTGGCTGGTCCAGCAGGTCGGCGGCGACGCCGTCCGCCTCGTCGACGTCGCCGGCAGCGGCGTCGAGCCGCACGACGTCGAGCTCGGCCCGCGGGAGGTCGCCCGGCTGCAGTCGGCCGACCTGGTCGTCGGCCTGAAGGGCTTCCAGCCGGCGCTCGACGACGCCGTCGAGGACCGCCGCAAGCTGTTCGACCTCGGCCCGTCGGTGCAGCAGCACGCGGCGTCCTCGGACCTCGGCGACGAGGAGGGCGGCCTGGACCCGCACGTCTGGCTCGACCCGGTCCGGATGGCCGACGCCGCGACAGCGCTCGGTGAGCGGCTCGAGCGCCTCGCGCCCGGCAGCCGCGCCCGGGCGGCCACGACGGCGACGGCGCTCAAGGCCCTCGACGCCCGCTACCGGGACGCCCTGGCGGGCTGCGAGCGACGCGACCTCGTGACCAGCCACACCGCCTTCGGCTACCTCGCCGAGCGCTACGACCTGCAGCAGGTCGGCGTCAGCGGGACGTCCCCGGAGGCCGAGCCCAGCCCCGGCCGGCTCGCCGAGGTCGTCCGGTACGCCCGCGACAACGGCGTGACCACCGTGTTCACGAGCCCCGGCGAGTCGTCCGTGGCCGAGACGGTCGCGCGCGAGGTCGGGGCGACGACGGCGACCCTGCTGACGCTCGAGACGCGGCCGCAGGGCGGCGACTACCTCACCGGCATGGACGCCGACCTGACGGCGCTGACGAAGGGGCTGGGCTGCGCGTGAGCGTCTTCGACCTGCAGGGCGGATGCGTCGACCTCGGCGGCCGCGAGGTGCTCCACGACGTCAGCGTCCGCGTCGACGAGGGCGAGTTCGTGGCGGTCCTCGGCGCCAACGGCTCGGGCAAGACGACCCTCGTGCGGACCCTCGTCGGGCTGGTCCCGCTGCGCCGGGGCAGCCTGACCGTGTTCGACGTCCCGCTCGCGCGGTTCCGGCAGTGGCCGCGCCTGGGCTACGTCCCCCAGCGCCTGCAGGCGGGCGGCGGCGTCCCGTGCACGGTCCGGGAGGTCGTCGCCAGCGGGCGCACCGGCCGCGGCAGCCGGTTCCGGCGGATGGGCAGGGACGACTGGGCCGCCGTCGACCACGCCCTCGAGGACGTCGGCATGGCCGACCGCGCGCGTCGCGCCGTCACCGACCTGTCCGGCGGGCAGCAGCAGCGGGTCCTCATCGCCCGGGCCCTCGCGGGAGAGCCGGAGGTGCTGGTCCTGGACGAGCCCACAGCCGGCGTCGACGCCGACAGCCAGGACACCCTCGCCGGGGCCCTCGGCCACCTGTCCCAGGCGGGCGGCAGCGTGGTGCTGGTCGCCCACGAGCTCGGCCCGCTGCAGGGGCTGATCCGCCGGGCGGTCGTCGTGTCGGAGGGCCGGATCGTCAGCGACGGGCCGCCACCGGAGCCCGAGGGCCACCACGCCGACCCGACGCACGTCCACACCCACGCGCACGAGAGCGCCGCTCCCCCGGCCCGACCCACCCTCAGGATCACCTAGTGCTGGCCTTCGCCTTCGTCCAGCGCGCCCTGGTCGCAGCCGTCCTCGTCGGCTGCGCCGCGCCCGCCATCGGCACGTTCCTGGTCCAGCGCCGGCTGTCGCTCATGGGCGACGGCATCGGCCACGTCGCCCTCACCGGCGTCGCCCTGGGGTTCCTGCTCGGCACGGCGCCGGTGCTCACCGCGATCGTCGTGGCGATCGCCGGGGCCGTGGCGATCGAGCTCGTCCGCGAGAAGGGCAGCACCAGCGGCGACGTCGCCCTCGCCCTGCTGTTCTACGGCGGGATCGCCGGCGGCGTGCTGCTGATCGGGCTCAGCCCCGGCGGCTCCAACGCGACGCTGGTCGGCTACCTGTTCGGGTCGCTGTCGAGCGTCAGCCCGGCCGACCTCGCCGTCATCGTGGTCCTGTCGGTGGCGGTCCTCGGCGTCGTCGCGGTGTTCGGGCGCGAGCTGTTCGCGGTCTGCCAGGACGAGGAGGTCGCCCGGGTGCAGGGCCTGCCGGTGCGGTTCCTCAACCTGCTCGTCGCCGTCACGGCCGCGGTCACCGTGACGGTCGCGATGCGCGTGGTCGGGCTGCTGCTCGTCAGCGCGCTCATGGTCGTCCCGGTCGCGGCTGCGCAGCAGCTCACCCGCAGCTTCCGCTCGACCCTGCTGCTGGCCTGCGGCGTCGGGGTGCTGGCCAGCGTCAGCGGCCTGGTCCTCGCCTTCTACGCCGACGTCGCCCCCGGCGCGAGCACCGTCGTGCTGGCCCTCGGCGCGTTCGCCGTCCTGTCCCTGCTCGGACGCACCCGGAGCCCGGCGTGACCCGCGCGACGCGGCAGCGCACCGCCGTCACCCGGGCGCTCGGGGAGGCCGACGGGTTCCGCAGCGCGCAGGACCTGCACGCTGCGCTGCGCGACGAGGTCGGGCTCACCACCGTCTACCGGACCCTGCAGGCGATGAGCGAGGCCGGCGAGGTCGACGTCCTGCGCACCGACGACGGCGAGGCCGTCTACCGCCGCTGCGCGAGCGACGCCCACCACCACCACCTGGTCTGCCGCGGCTGCGGCGCGACCGTCGAGGTCGAGGGTCCGGCTGTCGAGCAGTGGGCCGACGCGGTCGCGGCCGAGCACGGCTTCACCGACGTGCGGCACACGCTCGAGGTCTTCGGCACCTGCCGGGACTGCGGCTCCTAGGCGGTCTCGTTCGGCAGCGCCCCGCCGTAGCGGCGGTCGCG
>JAOPWW010000086.1 GCA_025965495.1 Frankiales bacterium | reverse complement strand
CGCCTTCTTCGAGCCCCTGACCGACGACGGCACCCGCTGGCGCGCGACCTCCTCCACCGCCGGGCCGTGGGACCCGGCGTCGCAGCACGGCGGCCCCCCGAGCGCCCTGCTGGGCCGAGCGGTCGAGCGCTGCGACGCGCGGGACGACCTGCGGGTGGCCCGGGTCACGGTAGAGATCCTCGGGGCGGTGCCCGTGGGCGAGCTCGACCTGCGGGTCCGCACCGTGCGGCCCGGGCGGAGCGTCGAGATGGTCGAGGCGGCGCTGTCGGCCGGCGGCCGCGACGTCGCCCGTGCCACAGCGTGGAAGGTCCGCCGGACCGAGGGGGTCGCGGTGCCGAGCCGGGCCCCGGTCCCCCCGCCGCTGCCCGACGCCGACGCGCGCGGGCTCGGCGAGGGCTGGGACGGCGGGTACCTGCACGCCGTGGACTGGCGCTTCGTCGCGGGCCGCTTCGACCGGCCCGGCCCCGCGACCGTCTGGACCCGGATGCGCCTCCCGCTCGTCCCGGACGAGGAGCCGAGCCCGCTGCAGCGCGTCCTCGTCGTCGCCGACAGCGGCAACGGGGTCTCCAGCGAGCTCGACCTGACCTCCTGGTTCTTCATCAACCCCGAGCTGACGGTGCACAGCTCCCGCGACGCCGTCGGGGAGTGGGTGTGCCTGGACGCCGCCACGACCATCACCGACGGCGGCTCCGGCCTCGCGACGTCGGTCCTGTCGGACCAGCAGGGCGCCGTCGCGGTGGGGGCGCAGACGCTGCTGGTGGCGCCGAGGTAGGGGCTCCTGCCCCTGGAGGAGGTTGCGCATCGGGACGGACCGGGCACCGATACAGTCCCCGGACCCGTCGAGAGGTACCCCTGTGCGGCCCGACCTGTCCGAGCGCCTGCTGTTCCTGCGCTCCTTCCTCGCCCACCCGCGCCAGGTCGGTGCCGTGCTGCCGACCTCCGGTCGCGCCGTCTCCGACATGCTGGACCTGGCCGACCTCGGCTCCGCCCGGCTCGTCGTCGAGCTCGGCTCCGGCACCGGCTCGCACACCGGACCGGTCCTCGACCGGCTCGGGCCGGACGCACGGCTGATCGCCTTCGAGATCGACCCGAACCTCGCCGCCTCCCTGCGCGCCCGCTTCTCCGACCCGCGCCTGCGGGTGGTCGAGGGCTCGGCGGAGCACGTCGTGACCGAGCTGGCCGGCGAGCAGCCCGACGTCGTCGTGTCGGCGCTGCCGTTCACGTCCCTGCCCCAGGGCCTCGGCAAGACGATCCTGGCCCGGGCCGCCTCGGTGCTCGCGCCCGGCGGCGTGCTGCTGGTCCTGCAGTACTCGCCGTTCATCGCCCCCGAGCTCGGGAAGCTGTTCTCGTCCCTGCAACGGCGGATCTGCCTGGTGAACGTCCCGCCGGCGTTCCTCTACGCCTGCCGGGATCCCAAGACCGTCCAGGACCCGACGGCGTGAGCCGCCAGACCTGGCCGGTGTCGCGCCGCTACGTCCTCCCGCCGCTCGCCCTGGGCGCGCCGCTGGTGGCGTCCGGCCGGCGCAGCGGCTGGGTCCTGGTCGGCGTCGCTGCGACCGTCGTCGCCTTCTTCCGCGACCCCTCCCGCCGCTCGGCGCAGGACCCGTCCGTGGTCTACGCCGCGTCCGACGGCTACGTCACGGGCGTCGACCAGGACGTCGAGGACGAGGCCCTGCCCGGCGGTCGCGGCACCCGGATCACGGTGTTCCTGTCGCTCACCAACGTCCACGTCAACCGGGCGCCCCTGCCCGGCCGGCTCGTCACCTCCCAGCAGCTCGGCGACGGGTTCGCCCCGGCCCTGTTCAAGGGGGCCGCCGACAACCGCCGCAACCGCCTGGTGTTCGAGGGCGAGCGCGGGCCGTTCGTCGTGGTGCAGGTGGCCGGGGCGCTCGCGCGCACGATCACCAACTGGGTCCGCCCCGGCGACGTCGTCACCAGCGGGCAGCGGCTCGGGGTCATCCACTTCGGCTCACGCACCGACGTGCTGCTGCCCGCCGGCAGCGCGGAGGTCCTCGTCAAGAAGGGCACCCGGGTCCGGGGCGGCGTCACCGAGCTCGCCCGGCTCCTGCCCGGCGCCCCGGCAGCACCGGCGTCGTCGTGAGGGAGCACCTGGTCCCGGCCAACCTCGTCACGAGCGCGAGCCTGTCGGCCGGCGTCGTGGCGCTGCTGCTGCGGCCCGACCAGGTCGGGCTCGCCACCCTGCTCGTCGTCGTCGCCGGGGTGCTCGACGGCTGCGACGGCGTCCTCGCCCGCCGGCGGGGCGGCGACCACCGCTTCGGGGCCCAGCTCGACTCCCTCACCGACCTGCTCTGCTTCTGCGTGGTGCCCGCCGTCGTGCTGGCGCGCGCCGTCGACGCCGACTGGCCCGTGGCGGGGCGCGTCGTCGCGGTCGCCTTCGCGCTGGGCGGGGCCTGGCGGCTGGCCCGCTTCCCGCTGGTCAAGGAGTCCGGGCACTTCGTCGGGCTCCCGACGCCGTCCGCCGGCGGCCTGGTCATGCTCCTGACCCTGCTCGCCCCGGCGCCGGTCGCTCTGGTCGGCGCGCTCGTGCTGGCCTGGCTGATGACCAGCACCCTGCGCTTCCCGACGGTCGTGTCGGCGGCCGTGGCGGTCCGCCCCGGCCGGCGCGACGCCGGCGAGCGTCGTCGGGCCCGCTTCCCGCGCCCGTCCCGCCCCCGCGTGCTCGGCCGGACCCGCCGGATCGGCCCGAAACGCGCCCGGCCCTCGCGCCGCCGCCGCGTCCTGCGAGCGCTCCAGCGCCGCTAGACCGCACGGGGTCAGCCGACGTACTCCCAGTGCCACGGCTCGGGCTTGCCGCCGCCGGGCTCGGCCCACGACGGGTGGTGCCAGCCGAAGCGCCCGGCGTTGGCCTTGAGCCAGTCGTAGGTGTCGGAGCCGAAGCGCTCGGCGCCGCAGCCGAGGTCCAGGGCGACACCCCGGCCGTGGTTGCTCGTCCCGGGGACCGCCGCGAGCGACGGCTTGCGCCGGTAGACCGACACCTGGGCGGCGTAGCTGCGGTAGGAGTCGGTGACGCACAGGTGCCGGACGGCGTCCATGCGCAGGAACGCGGCCGCGGCGTCGGCCCGCAGGCGGTGCCCGCCGCCGATGGGGCACAGGGCCGACCCGGGCAGGAACCCGTTCGGGGCCCCGTCGGTCGAGCCGCCGCTGCAGCTGCCGAGGTCGACGGGGCGGGAGGAGCGGTCCGCGCGGGCGGCGGCGTCGCGGCGAGCGGCGTCGGCGCGGGCCAGCCGGTCGGACGCCGCCTGCAGCCGCTTCTGCGCCGACGACGCCAGGGCCTGCAGCCGGGCGACCTCCCGCGCGACGGCGCGCTCGCGGGTGCGGGCCTCGCCCTCGAGCTCGGTCGCGCTGCGGGCGAGGGTCCGGGCCCGCACGCTGTCGGCGGTGGCGACCCGCAGCAGGTCCTGCTCGTCGCCGCGGACGTGGTCGAGGTCGGCCCGGGCGACCAGGGCGTCCTGCAGGGCGCCGGAGCCGCCGCCGAGGGCGAGCAGGACGTCGTCGGGAGCGGGCTGGCGGTAGGCCGCGGCGACCACCCGTCCCAGCCGGCGGCGGCTGACGGCGACGCTCCTCTCCGCGGCGGCTGCGTCGCGGCGCGCCCGCACGGCCGAGCGCTGCACCGCGGTGAGCCGGCCCCGGTCGGCCTCGAGGCGGGTCGTGCCGGCGACGAGGGCCTTCGTGGTCCGGTCGGCGTCGGCGCGCAGGTCGGCGAGGCTGCTGCTGGCGGCCCCTGCAGGGGGGACGGCGGTGCCCGACAGCAGTGCCACGGTCAGCACGAACAGGGGGAGGGCACGCACGGGGGCGAACGTAACGAGCCGGACGCCCTAGGCCGGGGAGGCGAGCCCGCGTCGCGTGGTGATCGTCGCGACCAGGCCGAGCGCGCCGGTGAGCGCCGGCAGGACCAGGGCGGCCCGGACGCTCGCGTGGTCGACGACCCAGCCGCTGGCGACGTTGCCGAGAGCCGCCCCGCCGAAGATCGCGCTGCCGCTCCAGGCGAACGCCTCGGTGACGGTCCCCGCGGGGGCCGACCGCCCGAGCAGGACCGAGTTGCAGGCGCTGTACGGGGCGATCGTCGAGCCGTAGAGGACGAGCAGGACGCCCATGAGCAGGGTGCTCGGTGCGAGCACGGGCAGGGCCGACCCGACGGCGAGGAAGGCGACCAGCAGGACGATCTGCCGCTCGTGCGGGACCTGGCTGTGGACGACGCCGTAGGCCAGGCCGCCGGCGATCGACCCCAGGCTCCACACCGCCAGCAGGACCGCCCCGGTCGAGGGCCGGCCGCCCTGCGCCTCGGCGAACGCGACGACGGCGACGTCGAGGCTGCCGAAGCCGGCGCCCATGCAGGCCACCGTCACGAGCAGGGAGCGCACGGCCGGGCTGCTCATGGGCCCGCGGGCGCCGCGGACGGCGTCGGGGTGGGGGACGACCGCGCGCAGGGCGGGG
>JAOPWW010000071.1 GCA_025965495.1 Frankiales bacterium | reverse complement strand
TGGGTGGTCGCGAACCTGCGCGGCGGCAGCGAGGAGGGCGAGCAGTGGCACCGCGCCGGCATGCGCGAGGCCAAGCAGAACGTGTTCGACGACTTCGCCGCCTGCGCCGACCTGCTCGTCGACGAGGGCTGGACCACGCCCTCCCAGCTGGGGGTCTACGGCGGGAGCAACGGCGGCCTGCTCGTCGGGGCCGCCCTGACCCAGCGCCCCGAGGCGTACGCCGCCGTCGTCTGCTCGGCGCCCCTGCTCGACATGGTCCGCTACGAGCTGTTCGGCCTGGGCCGGACCTGGAACGACGAGTACGGGACGGCGTCCGACGCCGTCGAGCTCGGCTGGCTGCTCGGCTACTCGCCCTACCACCACGTCGTCGAGGGCGCCGCGTACCCGGCGGTGCTGTTCACCGTCTTCGAGGGCGACAGCCGGGTCGACCCGCTGCACGCCCGCAAGCTCTGCGCCGCCCTGCAGCACGCCACCTCCTCGGACCGGCCGGTGCTGCTGCGCGACGAGAAGGACGTCGGCCACGGCGCGCGCTCGGTCAGCCGCACCGTCGGGCTGTCCGTCGACCTGCTGGCGTTCCTGGCCGCGCACACCGGGCTGGCCCTGTGAGAGGACTGCTGCACCGCTACGGCGACGACGCCGTCACCACCGGGCTGCGGGTCCTGCTCATCGTGGTCCTCGCGGTCGTCGTCCGGGCGCTGCTGCACCGGCTCGTGGCGCGGCTGGTCCGCGGCGCCGTCGAGGGGACGACCCCGGTGGTGCTGCGGCCGCTCAAGGAGCGGATCGGCGTCGAGTCCGGGCCGCTGCTGTCCGAGCGCCGCCGGCAGCGGGCCGAGACGATCGGGTCGGTCCTGCGCAGCACCGGGTCCGGCGTCGTGCTCGTCGTCGCCGGCGCGATGGTGATGTCCGAGCTCGGCCTGGACCTCGGGCCGGTGCTCGCGTCGGCCGGGATCGTCGGCGTCGCCCTGGGCTTCGGGGCGCAGACCCTCGTCAAGGACGTGCTGACCGGTGCGTTCCTCATCCTGGAGGACCAGTTCGGGGTCGGCGACGTCGTCGACCTCGGGGAGGCCACGGGTGTCGTGGAGGCCGTCGGGCTGCGCACCACCCGGCTGCGCAGCGTCGACGGCACCGTCTGGTACGTCCGCAACGGCGAGGTCCTGCGGGTGGGGAACATGAGCCAGGGCTGGTCGCGCGCCCTGCTCGACCTGCCCGTCGCCTGGTCGGCGGACGTGCCGACCGTGCGGGCCCTGGTCAAGCAGGTCGCCGACGGCCTGTGGCACGACCCGGACTGGGAGGAGCGCGTGCTCGAGGAGCCCGAGGTGTGGGGCGTGGAGGCGCTGTCGCCCGACGGCGTGCTGCTCCGCCTGGTGGTCAAGACCGTGCCCCTGCAGCAGTGGGCCGTCATGCGCGAGCTGCGCGAACGGCTCAAGGCCGCCTTCGACGAGGCCGGCGTCGACGTCGCCGTCCCGCGGTCGCTGGTGCAGCACGTGGGCACGCCGTGACCGAGTCGCTGTACGACGCCGTCGGCGGCGAGCCGGTCTTCCGCCAGCTCGTCGACGCCTTCTACGACGGCGTGGACACCGACCCGGTGCTTCGGCCGCTCTACCCGGAGGGCGACCTGTCGGCGGCGCGCGACCGGCTGCGCCTGTTCCTCGAGCAGTACTGGGGCGGCCCCACCACCTACAGCGAGACCCGGGGCCACCCCCGTCTGCGGATGCGCCACGTGACGTGGCAGATCGGCGAGGCCGAGCGGGACGCGTGGCTGCGCCTCATGCTGGCCGCCGTCGCCCGGCTCGACGTCAGCGAGCAGCACCGCACGGCCCTCTGGGACCACCTGGAGCGGGCCGCCCACACTCTGGTGAACGTCCCCCGCTAGACCGACCGCTCGGAGGCGCACGTGCTCGGACTGCCCGACGGAGTGACCGCCTGCCTGTTCGACCTCGACGGGGTCCTCACGAACACGGCTGCGGTGCACGACAAGGCCTGGACGGAGACCTTCGACGCGTTCCTGCGGGCACGCGACGGCGAGGGCTTCACGCCCTTCGACCCGGTCGCCGACTACGGCACCCACGTCGACGGCAAGGCGCGGGAGGACGGCGTCCGCGACTTCCTGGCCAGCCGCGGCATCACCCTGCCGGAGGGGACGCCGGACGACCCCGCCGACGCGCTGACCGTCCACGGGCTGGGCAACCGCAAGAACGAGCTGCTCCTGCAGCGGATCGCGCGGGACGGCGTGGAGGTCTACGAGGGCAGCCGCCGGTACCTGCAGGCCGCCGCCGACGCCGGCCTGCGGCGCGCGGTCGTGTCCAGCAGCGCGAACACGAAGCAGGTCCTCGAGGTGACGGGGCTGGCGCCGCTGGTCGAGGTCCGGGTCGACGGCGTGACCGTCCGCGAGGAGGGCCTGCGCGGCAAGCCCGCCCCCGACGCCTTCCTGCGCGGGGCCGAGCTGCTCGGGGTCGAGCCGTCCCAGGCCGCGGTCTTCGAGGACGCCCTGGCCGGGGTGCAGGCGGGTCGCGACGGCCGGTTCGGCCACGTCGTCGGC
>JAOPWW010000050.1 GCA_025965495.1 Frankiales bacterium | reverse complement strand
AGGCGCACACCCCCGGCGCGGTGCACGCCCAGCGGCTCGACCAGGTCCTGCAGGGACACGACCCGGCTGCGGTCGCGCAGGCCGCGCTGGCCCTCGAGGACACCGACCCGGCCGCGGCGCTCGACCTCTGGTCGCGCGTCCCCGGCTCCCCCGCCGTCCAGGTCGCGACCGCCCGGTGCCTGCTGCAGCTGGGCCGGACGGAGCAGGCGCTGACCGCCGTCGAGGGCCTCGACGTCGGGGCGCTGGAGCTCGGGGACCTGCTCGTCGTCGTCGCCCTGGCTGCGGCGGCCGGCGACCGGGACACCGCGCAGACGCTGCTCGACAGCGTCCAGGAGGTGCCCCCCACGCTCAGGAGCACCGTCGACGGGCTCGCCTCGACGCTCGGACTGGTCGTCTGACCCGCGAGGGGGACCCCTACCCGACCGGGTAGACCGGTCCGCTCCGACTACACCCGGCCGTGGTGGGCCCGATACCAGTCTTGCCTCGCAAGGACGTGAGGCGAACGACTAGTAGAACCCCAGGAAGGGGCCCCCACCATGTCTCTGCGCGTCAACACCAACGTCGCTGCCATGAACGCCTACCGCAACCTCACGGTCACGGAGGGCTCGACCAACAAGTCGCTCGAGAAGCTGTCCAGCGGCCTGCGGATCAACCGGGCGGCCGACGACGCTGCCGGTCTCGTCAACAGCGAGGCGCTCCGCAGCCAGGTGGGTGGCCTCAAGGTCGCCACCCGCAACGCCCAGGACGGCATCTCGGTCGCGCAGACCGCTGAGGGCACGCTGAACGAGGTGACCTCGATCCTGCAGCGCGTCCGCGACCTGACCGTCCAGAAGCAGAACAGCGGCGGCAACAGCTCCACCGCCTCCTCGGCCATCGACGCCGAGATCAGCTCGCTCGGTGCGGAGATCGGTCGCATCGGCGACACCACGAAGTTCAACGGCCAGACGCTGCTGAACGGGTCCTACAGCGGCCAGTTCCAGGTCGGCGCGAACCAGGGCGAGAACGTCAGCCTGAGCGTCACCCTGGACCTCGCCGCCGTGAAGACCGCCGTCGACAGCCTCGTCGGCGCCGGCACCGGCACCCTCACGGACGTCGACGCGCAGATCTCCAACGTGTCGGCCTCCCGTGGTGACCTCGGTGCGTTCCAGAACCGCATGGAGCACACCATCGCCAACCTGGGCGTGGCCGTGGAGAACCTGTCCGCGTCCGAGTCCCGCATCCGCGACACCGACATGGCCCAGGAGATGACGTCCTTCTCCAAGAGCCAGATCCTGTCGCAGGCCGGCACCGCGATGCTCGCGCAGGCCAACCAGAGCAGCCAGGGCGTGCTGTCCCTGCTCCGCGGCTAGTCCGCCCGACCGGCTCGGGACCCCCCGCAGCCGGCCCGCACCACCGCTCGCAGAGGCCGGTCCCCGTCATGGGGACCGGCCTCTCGCGCGTCCGGGGAGCTTCACCCGCTCGGGTGCCTCACAGACCGGCGAGGGGGTCCGATGAGGACTGTGCCCAGCACGGATGCCGGGCAGCACGACCTCACCACTCCACGGACGGAGCTCCACCATGTCTCTTCGCGTCAACACCAACATCGCCGCCATGAACTCCTACCGGAACCTCACGGCGACGGACGCGGCCAGCAACAAGTCGCTCGAGAAGCTGTCGAGCGGCCTGCGCATCAACCGGGCAGCGGACGACGCTGCCGGCCTGGTCAACAGCGAGGCGCTGCGCGCCCAGGTCGGTGGCCTCAAGGTCGCCACCCGCAACGCTCAGGACTCCATCTCGGTCGCCCAGACCGCAGAGGGCGCCCTGAACGAGGTCACCTCGATCCTGCAGCGCGTGCGTGACCTGACCGTCCAGAAGCAGAACACGGGCGGCAACAGCTCGACGGCCTCCTCGGCCATCGACGCCGAGATCAGCTCGCTCGGTGCGGAGATCGGCCGCATCGGCGACACGGCCAAGTTCAACGGCCAGACGCTGCTCAACGGCACCTACAGCGGCCAGTTCCAGGTCGGCGCCAACCAGGGTGAGACCGTCACCCTCGGCGTCACCCTCGACCTCGCCGCCGTCAAGACGGCGCTGGACGGCCTCACCGGCGCCGGCACCGGCACGCTGACGGACGTGGACGCGCAGATCCAGAACGTGTCCGCCGCTCGTGGTGACCTCGGTGCGTTCCAGAACCGCATGGAGCACACCATCGCCAACCTGGGTGTGGCCGTGGAGAACCTGTCCGCGTCCGAGTCCCGCATCCGCGACACCGACATGGCGCAGGAGATGACGACCCAGTCGCGCAACTCCATCCTCGCGCAGGCCGGTACCGCGATGCTCGCCCAGGCCAACCAGAGCAGCCAGGGCGTCCTGAAGCTCCTGCAGTAGTACGACCCCCCTGCCTCCAGCAGGGGTCCGTCGACGACCCCTGCCGACGCCCGGTGAGGACCACACGGTCCTCACCGGGCTCGTCGGGCTCCCGCACCTCCCACTGCTCCCGCTCAGACCGCACCTACCGCTCGACCGAGAGGACGTGACCCCGTGGGCCTGTCCATCAGCGGCATGGGGACGGGCCTGGACACGGCCGGGATCGTCAGCCAGCTCATGCAGGCCGAGCGCCTGCCCCAGACCAAGATCACCGCGCGGCAGCAGGCCGCGCAGAAGCAGGTCACGTCCTGGACCGACCTGCGCATCAAGATGCAGGCGCTCCAGACCGCCGCCGAGGCGCTGCGCACGCCCGCGAAGGCGCTCGGCTCCGTCGCCACCTCCAGCGACAAGGACGCCCTCACCGCGACCGCCACCTCCGACGCGGTCCCCGGGCAGTACGCCGTCACCGTCAAGCAGCTGGCGACCGCCCAGCAGCAGAAGCTCACCGGGCTCGGCCCGGTGTCCATGACCGTCGGCGCCGGCCGCAGCTACGTCGTCGCCGGGACCGACCCCGCCTCCCTGGACCTGAGCGCCGCCACCGCCGGCGTCCACACCGTCCAGGTCACGCGCGCCTCGAGCGGCGCCACCGTCTACGGCACCCCCGTCTCCGGCGTCGGTGCCGCCGCGCTCCCGACCAGCATGACGCTCGCCGTCGACGGCGGGACCGCCCGCACCCTCACGCTGCGGCCCACCCACACCGACGCGGCCGACCTGCTCGCCGACCTCAACGGCCAGCTCGGCGCTGACGCCGTCGCGAGCGTCGTCGGCGGCCGGCTGCAGATCTCCTCGCGCTCCGAGGGCTCGGCCCGAACGCTCCAGCTCGGCGGCCCCGCGGCGACCGCCCTCGGTCTGCCCACGGCGGTCGCGACCGGACAGGCCGCGCTGCTGCTCGTCGACGGCGTCAGCAAGACCGTCGAGCCCCAGTCCGCGACGTCGACCGGCCCGCGCGCGCAGTCGCTCGGCGACTCCGGGATCACGCTCTCGGTCGGCACCGGCCTGCGCGTCGGCACGACCCGCGCGAACGTCCTGGTCACCACCGACACCTCGACCCTGGCCGACCTGCAGTCGATGCTGAACGTGCCGGGCAGTCCCGCGGGCGCCGCCCTCGTCTCGGAGGGGACGACGAACACCCTCGTGCTGTCCAGCACCGCGACGGGCAGCGAGGGCAAGCTCCTGCTCCAGGGCGGCAACCCGGTCATGCAGAGCGCCTTCACCGAGACGCTCGAGGCCAAGGACGCCGAGGTCACCGTCGCCGGCCTGACCGTCACCCGGAGCTCGAACACCATCACCGACCTCGTACCGGGCGTGACCCTGGACCTGACGCTCAAGCCGGCCGACGGGCTCCCCCGCACCGTCACGGTCTCGCGCGACAGCGGCGGCACGGGCGACAAGGCCAAGGCCCTCGTCGACGCGCTCAACGCCTTCCTGACCAAGGTCGCCACCGACACGAAGTACGACGTGAAGAGCCAGACGGGCGGGCCGCTCGTCGGCGACAGCACTGCCCGCTCGATGGCGTCGACCCTGTTCTCCAAGGCGGCCAGCACGCCGGGCAGCGGGGAGTGGCGCGCGCTGTCGCAGCTCGGCATCCAGACGACCCGCGACGGCAAGTTCGAGCTCAAGGCCGACGTCATGACGGCAGCGCTGGCCAAGGACCCCGACGGCGTCGCGACGATGCTCTCCGGCTTCGCCGACACCCTGGCGACCTACGCCAAGACCAGCGCCGACACCGGCGGGCTGATGACCAGCCGCAAGGACGGCGCGCAGGCCGAGGTCGACGCGCGGCAGAAGCAGTTCGACGACATGGAGATCCGGCTCGCCGCGACCGAGAAGCGCTACAAGGCGCAGTTCACCGCGCTGGAGACCGCCATGTCCCGCCTGAGCTCGCAGAAGAGCGCGATGGCCGCGGCCCTCGGCACCTCCACGAGCAGCTGACGCGCCACCGCCTGACACCCACCGGCTGACACCCCACCGGCTGACCCTGGACCCGCTCAACCCCCGGCACGCTCCGCCGATGGAGCAGGAGACCACGGACGGTCCCCGCCACCCGACGAGGAAGGACCCTCACCCATGACCTCCCCTCACGCCCCGACCGCGAGCAGCGCCAACCGCGCCGCCGCCGACCGCTACCTCACCGAGCGCGTCATGACCGCGAGCCCCGCGGAGCTGACCGCGATGCTGTTCGACGCCTGCGTCGGCGCCCTCAAGGCTGCCGCCCGGCTCCAGGAGGCCGGTGAGCACACGGTCGCCGGCCAGCGGCTGCTCAAGGCGCAGGACATCGTGCTGGAGCTCCGCTCCACCCTGAACCCCGCCGCCGGCGCGCTCACCACGCAGCTCGACGCCCTCTACACCTACGCCTTCGGCCAGCTCGTCACCGCCAACGTCCGGCGCGACCGCGCCGCCACGCTGGAGGCCCTCACCGTGATCGAGCCGCTGCAGGCCGCCTGGCGCACCTCCTGCTGCACCCTGGCGGCATGACGCCCGTCCTGCACCAGGCAGCCGTGCTGCCCTGGGCGGACCACCTGGACGCGCTCGAGGAGTGGCTGCGGCGCAGCCGCGTCCTGCTGGCCACCGACGGTCGGCTCGAGGACCTGCCCGCCCCGTCGTGCGTCCCGGACGGGCCGCTGCCGCAGGACCTGGCGCTGCGCGCCGCCGTCGCCCTGCAGACCCTCGAGGAGCTCGAGCAGGCCGGCGCCCGCCGGCTGCGCGAGCTGCAGCGCGGCCAGGCCTACGCCAGGAACTGAGCGCGCGACCGGGGGACCCGAGACCGGTCACGCGGGACCACCCGAACGGACCAGATCGCAGGATGGCCCGCTCGGAAGCGACAGGCCGGGACCTCTGCTCCCGAAGCAACAGTCACACGGACGTACCACCGCACCACTCAGGGAAGAGCACCCCGCGCCACCGGCAGGAGCCGACGGCGCAGGGCGGCGCTTCCCTTCCTGCGTTTCTGGAGGACCTCCCGATGGACCTGTTCACCGACGGCGTGCAGAGCGCGCTCGAGCGGGCGATGGACGGCGTCGCGCTGCGCCAGCGGGTGATGTCGCAGAACGTCGCCAACGCGATGACGCCGGGCTACCAGGCCCAGAAGGTCGAGTTCGAGGGGGCGCTGTCCGACGCCCTCCGCACCGGCACCTCCCCCGCCGACGTGACCCCCACCGTCACGGGGACCGGCGCGGCCTCCAACGAGAGCGGCAACAACGTCGAGCTCGAGACCGAGGCGACCGGCCTCATGCGCAACGGCCTGCAGTACGAGGCCCTCGTCCAGGCGACCAGCTACCGGCTGGGCATCCTGCGCGCGGCGGTGCGCTGATGGGCATGTTCGGCGCCCTCGACGCCGCCAGCACCGGGGTCTCCCTCGGCAAGACCTGGCTCGACGCCTCCTCCGACAACGTGGCGAACCTCAACACGGTCCGACCGGCCGGCGAGCAACCCTTCCGGGCGCGCCTCGTCGTCGCCCGCGCCCGCACCGGCACGGAGGGCGTGGACGTCGAGCGCATCGCGGAGAAGGGCGGCCCGCCGGAGGTCGTCTACGACCCCGAGAACCCGCTGGCCGACAAGGCCGGCTACGTGACCCGACCGCAGGTGGACCTCACCGAGGAGATGACCAACATCATGATGGCCAGCCGCCTCTACCAGGCGAACCTGTCGGTCATGCAGCAGGCGCGGGACAGCTACAAGGCCGCCCTCGCCATCGGCAACAAGTGAGCGTCCTGGGTGTCGGGGCGGCTGCCGCCACCCCCTTCGTCCCGCCGACGATCTCCGCCGGTGGTGCGGGTGGCGCCGGCGGCGCGGGCAAGGCGGGCGCCAGCGGCTTCGCCAAGAGCCTCGAGTCGGTCAGCAGCCTGACCAACCAGGCCGACGCCGCCGCCCAGGGGGTCGCCACCGGCGGCCTGCAGGACATCCACCAGTTCACCACCGCGGCCGCCAAGGCCCAGCTCGGTGTCGAGCTCACCGTCTCGCTGCGCAACCGCGCGGTCGAGGCCTACCAGGAGATCATGAGGATGCAGGTCTGATGGCAGCGCTCGACGTGGACGCCGTGAAGGCGAAGGCCTCGGCCTTCTTCAAGGGCTTCTCCCCCAGCCAGCTCGTCATCATCGGCCTGCTGACGGTCGTCGCCGCCGTCGGCGGGGTCACCTTCCTCAAGTGGGTCACCGCCCCGACGTACGGCGTGCTGCTGGCCGGGATGGACCCGCAGGACGCCTCGGCGGTCGTCGCCAAGCTCGACGCCGACGGCATCGCCTACAAGCTCGCCTCCGGCGGCGCGACGGTCATGGTCCCGACCTCCTCCCTGGACGCCGAGCGCCTCGCGGTCGCCTCCGCCGGGCTGCCCGCCGGCAAGACCGACAGCGGATGGGCCGCCTTCGACAAGCAGGGCCTGACCAGCTCGTCGTTCCAGCAGCAGGTCGCCTACCAGCGCGCGATGGAGTCGACGCTGTCCAGCGCCGTCGGCGCCATCGACGGCGTCCGCAGCGCCGAGGTGCACCTCGCGCTGCCGGAGAAGCGGCTGTTCACCGACGACCAGAAGCCGGCCCGCGCCTCGGTCCTCGTCTCCACCGACGGCTCGCTCGGCGACGACGCCATCGACGCCATGACCCACCTGGTCGCGAGCTCCGTGCCGGACCTGCAGGCGGCCGACGTCAGCGTCACCGACAGCAGCGGGCACCTGCTCACCAGCGAGGGCAGCAGCACCGGCACCGACAAGGCCGCCCGGGCGCGCACCACCATGGAGGGCACCCTCGAGGCCCGCGCCACCACGATGTTCGACGCGCTGCTCGGCCCCGGCCACGCCGTCGTCCGGGTGAACGCCGAGATCGACACGGCGAACCGCACGATCGACAGCGAGGTCTACGACCCGACCAAGCAGGCGGTCCTCAGCTCGTCGGCGAGCGAGGAGAAGTACGGCACGCCCAGCGGCGCGACCGGACCGACCGGCGTGCTCAGCGGCACGCCCGCCGTCGTGCCGTCGGCCTCCGCCTCGCCGTCGACCGGCTACAGCAAGACCTCCAAGGACCAGCAGATGGGCGTGTCCCGCACCGTCGAGCACGCGGCCGTCGCCCCCGGGGGCGTCAAGCGCCTCACCGTCGCCGTCGCCGTCGACCGCAACGCCAAGAACGCGCCCGGTGCCGCCGAGCTGCAGGCGATGGTCGCCAACGCGGTCGGCCTCGACCTGAAGCGCGGCGACACGATCTCCGTCACGACGCCGTCGTTCCTCGGCACCGCCGAGTCGGCCAAGGCCGGGACGACGACCGCCTCCGGCAGCAGCAAGCTCACCGAGCTCGCTCCGCAGGTCCTCGGCGGGGTGCTCCTGCTGCTGGTCAGCCTGGGCCTGCTGCGCACCGTGCGCCGCGGCGTCGCCACCGAGCTGTCCCCCGCCGAGGTCACCGCCGCGCTCGACCGCAGCGGCGCGGCGAAAGCGCTGCCGGCCGCCGCCCAGGGCGCCCTGCCCGCCGGCTCGGTCCCCGCACCGCGCTCGGAGGAGGACGACCTGCTCAGCAGGCTCGACGACCCCGACGAGGTCGCGGGCATGCTCCGCGGCTGGCTCGCCACCTCGGGCAGTGACCGATGACCACCCCCGTGCTCATGGGCAACCGCCGCAAGGCCGCCGTCGCCCTGGTCGCCCTCGGCCCGGACCGCGCCGCCGCCGTGCTGCGCGGGCTGGAGGAGTCCGAGGTCAAGGCCCTCGCGACCGAGGTCATGAACCTGGGCCCCGTCACCCCCGACGAGGTCCGCAGCACGATGGCCGAGCTGGCCCGCGGCCTCGGCAACCCGACCGTCCTGCCCGCCCCCGGCAAGCGCTTCGCCAAGGACCTGCTCGTGCGGGCCCTCGGCCCCGAGCGCGGCGAGCTCGCCTGCGCCGAGCTGGACGTCCCGCCGCCGTTCGGCTGGCTCGAGGGCGCCGACCCCGACGCCGCCGCCAAGGCCCTGGCGAGCGAGCCGGCAGGGGCCGTCGCCCTGGCGCTCGCGCACCTGACCCCCAAGACCGCCGCCAAGCTGCTGGTCCGCCTGCCCGAGGGCGACCGCGCGCGCGTCGCCGGCCGGATCGCCGGGCTCGGCAGCGTGCACCCCGACACCGTCGCCCACGTCGAGGCCGGCCTCCGGGCCCGCGTGCAGGACGTCCTGCGCAGCCAGGTCCGCAAGGTCGAGGGCCCGGCGCTGCTCGCCGGCGTGCTGGCCAAGGCCGGCCGGGACGCCAGCCGGGAGCTGCTGCAGGTGCTCGCCGAGTCCGACCCGGCGCTCGCCGAGGCGACCAGCAACGCGCTGTTCACCTTCGAGGACGCCTGCGGCCTGGACGCCAAGTCGATGCAGGTGCTGCTGCGCAGCGTCGACGGCAAGGAGCTCGCCGTCGCGCTGTCCACCGCCGACGAGGGGACCAAGAACAACGTCCTCGTGAACATGTCCGAGCGCGCCCGCGAGACGCTGGTCGACGAGATGGACCTCCTGCGCGGCCTCAAGGCCAGCGAGGTCAACGACGCGCGCAACGCCGTCGTCGCCACGGCCCGGCGCCTCGAGGAGGAGGGCCAGCTGGTCCTGTCCCGCGGCGACGACGAGGACGACGCGTGAGGGTGGTCAAGGCCGGCGACGTCACCGTCGTCCGGGACGCCCGGGTCGCCGACCGCACCGCCGATCTGGCCGCCGAGGCCGAGCGCCAGCAGGCCCTCGCGGCCGCGTACGCGGCGGGGTTCGACGACGGGCTGCGCCGCGCGGTCGCGCAGGGCAGCGAGGCAGCGCCCCGCGGGGCAGCAGCCCTCGAGGCCCTGCTCGCCCAGGTGTCGCGCGTCCACGCCGAGGAGGTCGCCGCGACCGGGCGCACCGTCCTGTCCGCCGCCGTCGACGTCGCCCGGTGGGTCCTGCGCCACGAGCTGTCCGACAGCACGCGCAGCCTGCTGCTGCGGCTGCAGGAGAGCGCCGACGCGCTGCTGCCCTCGCCGCACACCAGGGTCCTCGTGAGCGCGGCCGACGCCGACACGGTCCGTGGCTGGGCCGAGCAGCAGCGCAGCACCACCGTGGTGGTCGACCCGTCCCTGGCCCCCGGCGACGCGTCGGTGGAGACCGATGCCGGCAGCATCGACGTCAGCATCGCCGCCGCGCTGCGGATCGCCTGCGAGGCCCTCGACGTGGACGTCCCGTGAGCGGAGAGCGGACGCGTCGCGAGCTGCCGCAGCGGGCCCTCGGGGTGGTCGCGTGACCTCGGTCGCGGAGCGGCTGGCGCCGCTCACGCCCTGGCGCGCCTCCGGGAGCGTCAGCCGCGTCGTCGGCCTCGAGGCCGAGTGCCGCGGGCTGCGCGGCGCCCTCGGCGACCTCGTCAGCATGCGCGTCGGCGACCGCACCGTGCCCGCCCAGGTCGTCGCCGTCCGCGAGGACGCCCTGCTGCTCGCCCCCTACGGCGACCTCGAGGGCGTGTCCCCCGGCTCCCCCGTCGAGCGCACCGGCTCCGGCCTCAAGCTCAGGGTCGGTCCTGACCTGGTCGGCCGCGTCGTCGACGCCCTCGGGCGCCCGCTCGACGACGGCCCCGCCCTCACCGGCGAGCTCGTGTCGCTGGACGCCCTCGCCCCCCACCCGCTCAAGCGCCAGCGCATCAGCGAGCCGCTCCCCCTCGGCGTGCGCTGCCTCGACACGATGACCCCCTGCGGCCGCGGCCAGCGCATCGGCATCTTCGCCGGCTCCGGCGTCGGCAAGTCGACCCTCATGGGCATGATGGCGCGCGGCACCAAGGCCGACGTCGTCGTCGTCGGGCTGGTCGGCGAGCG
>JAOPWW010000044.1 GCA_025965495.1 Frankiales bacterium | reverse complement strand
CCGTCGCCGTGGTGGACGTCGACGTCGACGTAGGCGATCCGGGTGGCGCCGGCCTGCAGCAGCCAGGCGATCGCGACGGCGGGGTCGTCGTAGACGCAGAAGCCGCTCGCGCGGTCACGCATGGCGTGGTGGAGCCCGCCGGAGAGGTTGACGGCGTGCTGCGCCCGGCCCTCCCAGACCGCCTGCGCGGCCTGCACGCTCGCCCCGGTGACCAGGGCGCTGGCCTCGTGCATCTGCGGGAAGACCGGGACGTCACCGGTGCCGAGGCCCCAGCGCAGGGAGAGCCGGCCGAGCAGGTCGTCGGGGGCGCGCTTGACCGACGCGACGTACATCGGGTCGTGGACCAGCTCGAGCAGGTCGTCCGGGGCGCTCCGCGGGGCCTGGACGACGACGCCGGGGCGGTCGAGCACGCCGAGCTGACGGGACAGCTCCATCGTCAGGGCCAGCCGGACGGGGCGCATCGGGTGGCTGCGCCCGAAGTCGTAGGAGGCGAACACGTCGTCGTGCACGACGAGCGTGCTGTCGCTCATTCGGTCCTCAGCGCGGTCACGGGGTCGAGTCTGCCCGCCCTGCGCGCAGGGACCACACCGAAGAACAGCCCGACCGCGGCGCTGACGCTGAACGCCAGCACCGGCGACCACCACGTGATGACCGCCGGCAGCTGCCCGACGACGGCGGACAGCCCCAGCGCGGTCCCGACCCCCAGCAGGATCCCGGCGACGCCTCCGACGCTCGTGAGCAGCACGGCCTCCAGGAGGAACTGCAGCAGGACGTCCTTCTGCCGCGCGCCGACCGCCTTGCGCAGGCCGATCTCGCGGGTCCGCTCCCGCACGCTCACCAGCATGATGTTGCTGACCCCGACGCCGCCGACCAGCAGGCTGATCCCCGCGATCGCGGCCAGCACGACGGTCAGCAGCCCGAGGATGCGGCCGACCGTCCCGAGGACGTCGTCCTGGGTGACGGCGCTGAACTCCTCGCCGGGGTAGCGGTCCTGCAGGACGCCGAGCGCGACCCGGCGGGTGCGGGGGATGTCGCCCGGGTTGTCGGCCTTGACCGCGAGGGCGTCGACCCGGTCCTCCCCGAACAGCCGCTGCGCCGCGGTGACCGGGACGTGCACCTCGCTGTCGCGGCCACCTCCGAGGCTCCCCCCGACGCTGGTGAACACCCCGACGACGCGGAACCGGACCCCGCCGATCGTCAGCTGCCGGCCGAGCGGGTCGGCGCCGGGGAACAGCGTCGTGGCGATCGTGCTGCCGAGGACCGCCACGCGCCGGCGGGTGTCGACGTCGCTCTCGCGCAGGTAGCTGCCCCGGGCGAGCGGCCGCACGAAGACCTCGGGCACGGCGGGGTTGGTGCCGTTGACGGTCGCGAACGCGCTGCGGCCACCGGCCCGGACGGTCTCCCCGCTGGCGATGCTGACCGCGACCCCGCCCGGCTGGCCGAGCGCGCGGGCCACCCGGTCGGCGTCGGCGAGCTCGAGCCGGCTCTTCGTCGGCGCGGACCCGAGCTCGAGCTTGCCCGGCACGAGGATCACCAGGTTGCTGCCGAGGCCCTCGACCTGCGCCTCGACCTCCTGCTTGGCGCCGCTGCCGATCGCGCTGATGACGACGACGGCCGCCACCCCGATGACGACGCCGAGCATCGTGAGCGCGCTGCGCAGGCTATTCGCCCGCAGGGCCGTGACGGCGACCCGCCAGGCCTCGGCCAGCCTCACGCCTCGAGCCTCCTCGGGACGTCCCCAGCGCCTGGGTGCTGGGGATGTCCCGGAGAGGGCGGCTCGAGCCGCCCGTCGCGGACCCGGACCTGCCGGCGGGCCCGGGCGGCGACGTCGCGGTCGTGGGTGACGAGCACGACGGCGACCCCCTGCTCGGCGTTGAGCCGCTCCAGCAGGGCCATGACCTCCTCGCCCGTGCGGCTGTCGAGGTTGCCCGTGGGCTCGTCGGCGAGCAGCACCTGCGGCTGCCCGACGAGCGCCCGGGCGATCGCGACGCGCTGCTGCTCCCCGCCGGAGAGCTGGTTCGGCCGGTGGTCCAGGCGGTGCCCCATGCCGACCTGGGTCAGGGCGGCCACGGCGCGGTCGCGCCGCTCGAGCCGCTTCACCCCGCGGTAGACCAGGGGCATCGCGACGTTGTCGACGGCGCTGGTGCGGGGCAGCAGCTGGAAGGCCTGGAACACGAAGCCCAGCGTCTCGTTGCGCACCTGGGCGAGCTCGTCCTCGGTGAGGTCCGCGACGTCGCGGCCCCCGACCCGCAGCGTCCCGGTGGTGGGGCGGTCCAGGCCGCCGAGCAGGTGCATGAGCGTCGACTTGCCCGAGCCGCTCGGCCCGACGACGGCGACGTAGTCGCCCTGCGCGATGGTCAGGCTGACGCCGCGCAGGGCCTCCACGCTCACGCCGTCGAGCGCGTAGGAGCGGGTGACGTCGACCGCCTCCAGAGCGGGCGCGCTCGAAGCCCCACCGGGGGCGCGCTCCGGCTGCACCTCCGACGCCGACGCGCTGCCTCCGCTCACAGGTCGAGCTTCTCGCCGTCCGACAGGGTGTCGGCGTCGCGCGTGACGATCCGCTCGCCCTCGCGCAGGCCCTCGGTCACCTCGACGGCGTCCTCGCCCTCGGCGCCGGTCGTCACCACCCGCCGGACCGCCCTGCCGCCGCGGACCACGAAGACGACGTCGTCGGCGCCGTCGCGGACCACGGCCGCGGCCGGCACGGACAGCACCCCCGTCGCCTCGCGGACCTTCAGCCGGACGACGGCGCTCATGCCGGGCCGGGGCGCCGGCGTCGGGCTCGTGAGGGACAGCCGCACGCGGTAGCTGACGCCGCCCCGGGTCGACGTCGTCGGGGCGAGGTCGACGCCGGTGACCGTGGCCCGGTAGGTGGTGCCGGGGACCGCGTCGAGCTCGACGTCGGCCGCGGTGCCGGCCTCGACCTGCTGGACGTCGGTCTCGTCGACCTCCGCGGCGACGCCGAAGCTCGACAGGTCGGTGACGGTCAGCAGGGGGGTGCCACTCCCGACGGGGGCGCCGGGCGAGAGGTCGTTCGTCGTGGTGGAGGCCGCAGGGGCGGACCCGCCGCCGCCGAGGGCCGCGCCGGCAGCGCCCTGCAGCGCGGCAGGCAGCGACCCGAGCAGGCCGGACAGGTCGGCTCCGCCGCTCGTGGGCGCGCCGGCCCCGAGGGTGACGACGCCCGCGATCGGCGCCC
>JAOPWW010000036.1 GCA_025965495.1 Frankiales bacterium | reverse complement strand
AGGCGCGCGCGCGTGATCGCCGCGACCGGGCCGTCCTCGCGCCGGGGCACGGGGTCGCCGAACGGCGCGCGGCCGCTCCACCGGCCCCGGCTGACCGTGGGTCGCAGGTCCAGGCGCAGCGTCTCCTGCGACAGGCGGCCCCAGGCCCGGGCGACCGGACCGTCCCGGAACGCCGTCGCCGCGTCCGCGTCGGCCCAGGTCGCGAGCAGGCCCCAGTGGAGCGGGTCGGCGTCGCGGGTGGTGAAGGTGCGGCCGTCACCGGTGCCGAGCATCTTGGCGAACCGGACGCCGTCGGTGCGGCGGACCCGGCCTCGGTCCAGCCCCATCCGCAGCAGGGCGGCGGGGACCTGCGCGGGAGCGACCCGCCACAGGTGCAGCGTCACGAGGGCGGGGACGGCGGACACGTCCGACAGCGTCGCAGGTCAGCCGTTCGGGTTCGCGCTGGCGCTCGCGGCGCCGTTCTCGCCGGTCTGGGCGGCCGGGTCCGAGCTGGTGGGCTGGGGGCCCGCGGAGGCGTCAGGGCCCTGCGAGCGGTTCGTGGTGGAGTCCGGCGCCGGCGGCTGCTGCACCTGGCTGTCGGGGTTGCTGTTGCCGCCGGCCTGGTTCTGGCTGCAGCCCGTCAGAGCCAGGGCGGCGAGGGACAGGGCGAGGAGGGTCCGCTTCATGGCGTCTGCGTGCCCGGGGGAAGGCGGACGCACCCTCCCCGGTTGACGCAAGCATGGAGACCGTCCCGGACACCGCGACCCTGCAGCAGCTCGCCGAGCAGGCCGGCCGCGACCTCGAGGGCGCGTCCGCCCAGGACGTGCTGCGCTGGGCCGTCGACACCTTCGGCGACCGCTTCGTCATCGCCTCCTCGATGGGCGACGGGCTGCTCGCGCACCTGGCAGCGTCCGTGGCCTCCGGCGTCGACGTGCTGTTCCTCGACACCGGCTTCCACTTCGCCGAGACCATCGGCACCCGCGACGCCGTCGCCTCCGTCTACGACGTGAACGTCCGCACGATGCTCCCGCTCATCACCGTCGAGCAGCAGGCGGCCGAGCACGGCCCCGAGCTCTACCGGCGCGACCCCGACACCTGCTGCGCGATCCGCAAGGTCGAGCCGCTCGCCCGCGGGCTCGAGCCGTACACGGCGTGGGCCTCCGGGATCCGGCGCGACGAGACGGCCGTCCGGCGCACGATCGGCGTCGTCGAGTGGGACGCCAAGCGCTCGATGGTCAAGGTCAACCCGCTCGCGGCGTGGACCCAGGAGCAGGCCGACGCCTACCTCGCCGACAACGGCGTCCTGGTCCACCCGCTGGCCTACGTCGGCTACCCGTCGATCGGGTGCGCGCCCTGCACCCGCCGGGTCGCGCCGGGCGAGGACCCGCGCAGCGGCCGCTGGGCCGACAGCGGCAAGACCGAGTGCGGCCTGCACCTGTAGGACGCGCTCAGGCCTGCTGATGTGGCCACGAGGTCGCTCCAGCGGCACCGCAGCCACCTGGATCACCCCGTCCGCGCCCGCCGGGCGCCCCAGGGCGCCTCCTCGGTCGGGCCCCGATAGTCCCTCCGTCGCCGGCCCTCCGGTTTCGGCCCTCCCGGAGCCTCGGCCGGCCCCGCCAGCCCCTTCAGCCTCGGCCGGTCCGCTCCTGCGGGCTGAGCGACGTCGCGGGTGCCGGGAGCGGTCGGTGCGCCCGCAGGAGCGGTGCCCCCGCGGCACAGGGGCACGCGCAGCTCAGGCGGCGCGCCGCCCCGCGCGGGCGAAGGCTCGCAGCGCTCGGTCACGCAGGACCTCAGGTCGGTGGAACGCCTCCGACCACCCGAAGCGGAACACCTCGAGACCCGAGTCGCGCAGGGCGTCCTCCCGCCGCTTCTCGCTCCACAGGTCCTCGGGACGGCCGTACTTCGCGCGGCCGTCGGCCTCGCCGACCGTCCGGTGCGCACGCCACAGGAAGTCGACGCGCGCCGTGCCGCCGCCAGGCAGGGGGAGGACGACCTGCAGCTCCGGGGCGGGCAGCCCCAGCCGGGCGAACTGCAGCCGGGAGACCGACTCGAGCGCCGACTCGGCACGCCCGTCGGCACGGGCTACCCGTCCCCGGGCGCGGGCCGAGCCCGGCCAGCCCCGCTGCAGGTCCAGCACCGGGTCCAGCTCGCTCCGCGGAATCCGGCCCAGCACGGCGTCCAGGACGACGACGGCGTCCATCGCCGTGCCGGTACGCGCGAGGTCGACGGCGGTGCGGGCCAGAGTGGTGACGGGCGCGCCGAGCACGAGGCAGCAGTGCTCGGGCGGGACGTCGGCCACGCGTCGTGCGACCTCGTTGCCCGGTGTGCCGGGAGCGCGGGTCAGCACAGGTGGTCCGCTCGGTCGCCGGAGGAGCGGCAGGCCGTGGACCAGGGCGGCCGAGGTGTGGCTGCCGACGCAGGGCGTCGACGTCGCCAGCACGGCCGCGGCGACCAGGCAGGCGTGCCGGTGGGCCGGGTCGGAGGGGAGGGCGGGCTGGGTCAGGTAGACCCCCCGCCGCAGGACGATCCAGCGGCCGGACCGGACCCGGGCGTCGACCTCGCGGGCGGTCAGGCCCGTGGACAAGGCCTGCGCGCGGTCGACGACGAGTGCCACGGCGACGAGCCTGGTTCAGCGCGCTCCTGAGCCGACGCCCGTCCACAGCTGCTCCCCGCTGCTGGACAGCGCCCAGCTCCTGCGCACCGTCCGTCCCGCTCCTGCGGGCACAGCGACGGGCAGCCGCCCGGGCGGCGTCGTCCAGCCCGTAGGAGTGGAGCGGACGGGACGAGCGGGACTCGTGTGGCAGAGAGGCGTCCGAAAGGGCAGGCGGGAGCCGTACGTCCCGCTCCTGCGGGTGAAGCGACAGGTCGCCGCTCGGGCGGCGTCGTCCAGCCCGCAGGAGCGCGACGTAGGGGACGCAGGGACGCGTGTGGCAGAGGGGCGTCCCCAACGGGCGAGCGGGAGCCGTACGTCCCGCTCCTGCGGGTACAGCGACGGGCCGCCGGCCGCGGCACGTCGACCAGCCCGTAGGAGTGGAGCGGACGGGACGAGCGGGACGCCTGTGGCGGAGGGGGCCGCGGACGGGCAAGCGGGAGCGGGCCGCACGGGACGGAGGGGACGCCTGTGGCTGAGGGGCGTCCCGGACGGGCAAGCGGGAGCGGGACGGAGGGGACCCGCGGGACGGGCGGGGACGCGCGGGGCGAACTGGAGCGGAGGCGCCGGTGCGGCCTGGTCGCGACCGACCCGGCCACCCCGCCACCCCGCCGGCGCCCGGCGGGCGCTCAGTCCCGCCCGGTGAGGCCCTTGTATCGGACCGTGAAGGCCCGCGCGCACGACTCGCAGCGCCAGTCGGCGTGACCCTTGTCGGGGTCGTCGCCGAACGGGCGCAGCGTCTCCTCCCCGCAGTACGGGCAGAAGAACGGCGTCGCGCGCGCGGAGCCCTCTGTCACGAGCAGCCCACTAGCGGAGCAGGGCCTCGTCGGCCCGGCGGGCCCAGGAGGCGAAGCGCTCGCCGTCGGCGCGGTCCTGCTCGAAGTTCTCGAGCACCCGGACGACGTAGTCGGCGGCGCCGTCGGCGGTGACCTTGAGGCCGCGGCTCTTGCGGCCGAAGCCGGCGTCCTCGCCGAGGCGGCCGCCGAGGTGGACCTGGAAGCCCTCCTCGCCGTCGACGATCGAGCCCTTGAAGCCGATGTCGGCGGTCTGGAAGCGGGCGCAGGAGTTCGGGCAGCCGTTGACGTTGATGGTCAGCGACTCGTCGAAGTCCGGCAGGCGGCGCTCGAGCTCGGTGTAGAGGTCCTCGCCGCGCTTCTTGGTCTCGACGATCGCGAGCTTGCAGAACTCCAGGCCGGTGCAGGCGAGCAGGCCGCGGCGGAACCGGGAGGGCTTGACGCGCAGGTCCTCGGCCTCGAGCTTCTCGACCAGCGCGTCGACCTGCTCGT
>JAOPWW010000025.1 GCA_025965495.1 Frankiales bacterium | reverse complement strand
GTCCAGGCGGCACGCGACCGGGGCCAGGGCCAGGGCCGGCAGCAGGAAGCGCGACGTCGTCCCCGACTGCCGCGCGTCGACCGTGACGCCGTCGCGCAGCTGCCGCGGGTCGGCCCCGGTGACGACGGCGACCCGGGCGTCCTCGTCCAGCGCCACGTCGGCCCCGAGGGCCGCCACGGCGCCGAGCATCGCGCGGGTGTCGTCGGCCAGCAGGACGCCCGACAGCCGGCTGGTGCCCTGCGCCAGGGCCGCGCAGAGCAGGGCGCGGTTGGTGAGGCTCTTGGACCCGGGCGGCCGGACGACGGCGTCGGGCGGCGACGTCAGCGGGGGGACGGCACGAGGTGGGGTCGGCACCGGGCCAGTCTCCCGCAGCTCCGGCCCGCACCCGCCCACCGCTGCGCGTGGGAGCGTGCCTGGGAGCGGGCCGGGGGCACGGGCGCCTGACCGGGCGCCGTCCGACGACGAGAGGACGCACGTGTTCACAGCCGTCTACCGGTGGCGGCTGCGGCCGGGCTCCGAGGCGCAGTTCGTCGAGGGCTGGGAGCGGGTCACCCGGGCGGTCCACGCCCAGTGCGGCAGCTACGGCTCCCGCCTGCACCGCTGCACCGACGGGACCTGGCTCGCGTACGCCCGCTGGCCCGACGCCGCCACGCGGGACGCCTGCGAGCACGACGAGCACGAGGGCCGGCAGATGATGCGCGAGGCGGTCCTGGAGGAGTTCGACGACGTGCTGGGCGAGGTCGTCAGCGACCTGCTGGCCGAGCCCTAGACCGGCTCAGCGCAGCGACACCAGCGCCCACGACGGCGGGACCTTCTCGGGGTCGCCGCAGGAGATGACCCGCGCCTCGCCGTCGCGGACGTACCGCACGACGACGTCGACCTGGGGGGAGCCGTCGAGCACGACCCGCCACACGTCGTCCTCCAGGGCCTCCTGCCGGACCGGGGCGAGGTCGTCGCGCCCCAGCCGGCCGGACGCGGCCCGGGCGAAGTGCTGGGCCGCCTGGGCGGGGGAGGGCAGGCTGCTGCGGCCGCGCACGAGGCCGTCGGGGAGCGTCCCGGCCTCCAGGGCCTCCACGACGGCGACGACCTCCGAGGCCTCGACGTGCCCGACGTACAGACCCTCGGGCAGCACGACGAGGTTCGGGGCGAACCGGTCGCCGCCGAGGTGGCTGCTCTCCCAGACCTGGCCGGGCCGGGCGGCGGACAGGGCGTGCGCCACCGGCCGGCCCCGGACCGCGCAGCAGCGGTCCTTGCGGCCGTGGGTGCAGACCAGGTACAGCGGCTCGTCCACGACCTCCCAGCCGGAGGGGTCCCGCCAGGGCGCCAGGTCGAGCAGGGCGTCGTCGTCGTCGACGTGGACCGCGCGGACCTGCTCGGAGCCCGGCCGGCTGTCGACGGCGAACACCCAGCGGCCCTGCTCGCCGACCTCCTCGTCGCGGTGCCGCCGCACGAGCACCAGCCGGGCCGCGCCCGCGGCGGCGAGCTCGGCCAGCCGACGCGCGACGTGCAGGTCCATCCGCGACGACGGCACGCTCTCCGGCCCCCACGGCCCGGGGTGCTCGACCAGCAGCCACCGCTCCACCCGGGAGGCGGTGGCGGTCAGCGGCTCGTCGCGGGCGCGGGACAGGTCGGAGCAGATCGGGGAGGTGCTCATGCGGGGACGAGCACGCCCTCGCGGAGCAGCCGGCGGGCCAGGACGACGGCGTCGTCGGCGTCGAGGTCGCCGAGCGCGAGGTCCGCGACGGTGCACGGGCCGGACAGGGCGTGGCCCAGCGCCTCCGCGCACGACGCCGGGAACGCGACCGCGCGGTCGGGCAGGCGCACGGTGCTGCCGTCGAGGACGGCGGGCAGCCCGAGCCGCGGTCGGAGCGCGGTGGCGCCGGACAGCGACTGCAGCGCGGCCGCCGTCGCGAGCAGCCGCACGGGCTCGGGCGGGACCGCACCGGCCAGCCGGCGGTCGACGACGGCGTGCAGCGCGGCCGGGTCGACGCCCTCGAGGAAGGCCGCCGCCTGGCGGAGCAGGTCGGGCAGCGACGCCGCGAGCGCGTACCGCGGCTGCACGGGCAGGGCGTCGCGGAAGGCGACGTCGTCCTTCGCGAGGGTGAGCGCGTCGGACAGGACGTCGTACCAGGTGGTGGCCAGCACGCCGACGGTCAGGTGCACGGAGTGCTCGTCGGTGGTGAGCGCGGCGTGGACGTACCCGCGGGGGAGGTACAGGCAGTCGCCGGCCTCGAGCTCGACGTCGAGCAGCGGCTCCGCGCCCTCGGGCACGAGGTCGGCGCCGGACCGGGCCTGGGAGGGGAGGGGCAGCGGCAGCACGGGGGCGTGGACGACCCAGCGCTTGCGCCCCGACACCTGCAGCACGAAGACGTCGTGGGTGTCGTGGTGGAAGTCGAAGCCCTGGGCGTCGCCGGCCGGGGTGATGTAGGCGTTGCACTGCGTCGCGTGGCCGAGCTCGGCGGCCAGTGCGCGGCAGAAGCGGCCGACCGGCGGGTGCATCCGGTGCACGGACTGCAGGACGAGGGTGGCGCCGTCGGCGTGCTGCGCGGCGAGCTTCCCCGGGTCGACGAGGTCGCCGATGCGGCGCGCTCCCGCCGTCACGGTGCGGGTCGGGAGGGGCAGGCCGCCGCCCTCGCGGACGGTGCGGAAGAAGGGCTCGCGCAGCGCGCGCTCGCCGACCAGCTCGTCGACGTCGTCGACGCCCAGCAGGTCGGTGAAGTCGCGGGGGAGCTCCTTCGCGCGGGTCAGCAGCGGGGTGCGCGACCAGTGCTCGGTCGCGAACGTCTCCGGCGACACCGCCGTGCAGCGGGCGAGCGCCCCCGCCCCGGAGGGCGAGGGCGCTCGGGAGGTGCCGCTCAGTTGTCGACGCCGGCGGGGTCGCTGCCGGCCGGGTCGACCTGGGTCTCGTTGCTGTCGCCCTGGTCGGCGTCGCCGCCGCCGGAGCCCGGGTCGCTGCCCGCGGGGTCGCTGCCGGCCGGGTCGACCTGGCGCTCGTTGGTGTCGCCCTGGTCGGCGTCGCCGCCGGGGGCCGTCATGGTCGTGGTGGTGATGTCCTCGTCGCGCAGCGTCATGCAGACCTCCAAGTAGGGGTGGTGCCGCTCCCGACCTTCCCCTGTGGCCAGGTCGCACGCCACCCCGGGTCCTGCGAGACTGGGTCCATGACACGCGCCAGCCTCGACAAGCTCCCGTCCGAGGTCGCCGCCATGTTCGACGAGGTCGCGCCCAAGTACGACCGCACGAACACCGTGCTGTCGCTCGGGCTGGACCGGACGTGGCGCACGGCGGTCAACGAGGCCCTCGACCTGCAGCCCGGCGAGCGGGTCCTCGACCTCGCCGCCGGCACCGCCACGAGCAGCGCGGCCCTGGCGCGGACCGGCGCCGACGTCGTCGGCTGCGACTTCTCCCTCGGCATGCTGCGGGTGGGCAGGGCGGCGGGGCACGAGGGCGTGGAGCTGGTCGCCGGCGACGCGCTGCGGCTGCCCTTCCGCGACGCCTCCTTCGACGCCGTCACCATCGCCTTCGGCCTGCGCAACACCGCCGACCGCGACCTCGCCCTGCGCGAGCTGCTCCGGGTCACGAAGCCCGGGGGCCGCCTCGTGGTCTGCGAGTTCAGCCACCCGACCTGGGCGCCGTTCCGCACGGTCTACGTCAACTACCTCATGCGGGCGCTCCCCGCCGTCGCGACGAAGGTGTCCAGCGACCCCGCCGCCTACGTCTACCTGGCGGAGTCGATCCGGGCCTGGCCGGTGCAGTCGGA
>JAOPWW010000008.1 GCA_025965495.1 Frankiales bacterium | reverse complement strand
GCGATGAGCCCGTACAGCGCCGTCGTCACGCCCCCGAGGACCCCGGAGGGGATGGTCGCGACCAGCGCGCCGAACTTGGGCGACAGCGCCAGCAGGACGGCCGCGAGCCCGGCGACGGCGTACGCGGCGGTCGAGTAGACGCGCGTGGCCGCCATGACGCCGATGTTCTCGGCGTAGGTCGTGGTGCCGGAGCCGCCGCCGACCCCGGCCAGCGTGGTGGCGACCCCGTCGGCGAACAGCGTCCGCCCGAGCATCGGGTCGAGGTCGCGCTCGGTCATGGACGCGACCGCCTTGACGTGCCCGACGTTCTCCGCGACGAGCACGACGACGACCGGCACGAACAGCGACGCCGCCTCGAAGGAGAACCGGGGCGCGGTGAAGTCCGGAAGGCCGACCCAGGAGGCGTCGTGGAAGCGGGCGACGGCGGCGTCGTCGAGGGCGCCGAGCAGCGTCGCGAGGAGCCACCCGACGACGACGCCGAGCACGATCGACAGCCGGCCGAGGAACCCGCGCAGCGACACGGTCAGCAGCAGCACCGACACGAGCGTCACCGTGGCGATCCCGGGCTGGGCGCTGTAGTTCGCCTTCGCGACGCCGACCAGGTTCAGCCCGATGAGGGCGACGACGGCGCCGGTGACGACCGGCGGGAGCACCGCGTTGAGCCACCGCGTCCCGAAGGCCTGCACGAGCAGCCCGACGCCGGCGAGCACCAGCCCGGTCACGAGCAGCCCGCCGACGGCCAGGGGGAGCTTCGACGGGTCGGCCGACCCGCCGGTGAAGGAGACGGCCTGGATCGGGGCGATGAAGGCGAAGGAGCTGCCCAGGTAGGACGGCACCCGGCCGCGGGTGATCGCCAGGAACAGCAGGGTGCCGATCCCGGAGAACAGCAGGGTCGTCGAGACCGGGAAGCCGGTCAGCAGCGGGACGAGGAACGTCGCGCCGAACATCGCGAGAACGTGCTGCGCGCCGACGCCGATCGTCAGCGGCCAGGCCAGCCGCTCCTCGGGGGCGACGACCTCGCCGGGTCCGACGGTGCGACCGTCGCCGTGGACTGTCCAGAGCGGTTTCACGGGGCCGCACGGTAGCGCCGTAGCGTGCCGGTCGTGCGCACCCTCGTCGTCGACCACCCGCTCGTCGGCCACAAGCTGACCGCCCTGCGCGACGTCCGGACCGACTCGCCGACCTTCCGGCGCCTCGCCGACGAGCTCGTCACGCTGCTGGCCTACGAGGCGACCCGCGGCATCCGGACCGAGACGGTGCAGGTCCAGACGCCGGTCGCGCTGGCGCAGGGCGTGCGCCTCGCCCGGCCGGTCCCGCTGGTCGTGCCGGTGCTGCGGGCCGGCCTCGGGATGCTCGACGGGATGACCCGGCTGCTGCCGACCGCCGAGGTCGGCTTCCTCGGGGTGGTCCGCGACGAGACGAGCCTGGCCGCGACGACCTACGCCGACCGCCTCCCGGAGGACCTCGCCGGACGGGAGGTCTACGTGCTGGACCCCATGCTGGCCACCGGCGGGACGCTCGTGACGACGGTCGCCCTGATGAAGGCGCGCGGCGCCGGCCGGATCACCTGCGTGTGCCTGCTGGCCGCGCCCGAGGGCGTCGCGCGGCTCGAGCAGGCCTTCCCCGACGACGACGTCCTCGTGGTCACGGCGGCGGTCGACGACCGGCTGGACGAGCGCGGCTACATCACGCCCGGGCTGGGCGACGCAGGGGACCGCCTCTACGGGGTCGTGTGATCGGGCTCCTGCTCGCCACCGGGTTCGGCGACCCGCAGACGCTCGGCCGGGTCGCTCTCGACGAGGTCAGCGGCATCGCCGTCGGCGTGCACGGGACGTACGTGCAGGAGGACAGCGGCAACGGCCCGCTGGTCGAGCGGGTCGACGCCACCGGACGGGTCGTCGCGACGCTCCGCCTGCCGGTGCGCAACCGCGACTGGGAGGACCTCGCGGCCGCCCCCGACGCCGCCGGGGTCCCGAGCCTGTGGGTCGCCGACACCGGCGACAACCGGGCCGTCCGCGACGAGGTGCAGGTCCTGCGGTGCGCCGAGCCGAGCGGGACGCGCGTCGGCCCCGTCACGACCTACCGCTTCACCTACGACGACGGTCCGCACGACGCCGAGGCCCTGCTGGTGCTCCCCGGAGGCACCCGGGTGGCGGTCGTGACCAAGGGCGTCGCCGGCGAGGCGGTCTACGCCGCGGCGCTGGACGCCACGTCGCCGCAGGTCCTGCACCGGGTCGCGGACGTGCCGGTCCGGCTGACGGGCACCGCCGGCGGGCCGGTGGGGAGCTTCTCGCAGCTGCTCGTCACCGGCGGGTCGGTGGCGCCGGACGGCCGCACCCTGGTGCTGCGCACCTACACCGACCTCTACGAGTGGGACCTCACCGCCGACCTGGCCGCCACGTTCGGCAAGGACCCGGTGGTGAGCCCGCTGCCGCCGACCCACCAGGGCGAGGCCGTCGGGTACGCGCGCGACGGCCGCTCGGTGCTGGTCGCGGGGGAGGGCGAGGGCTCGCCGCTGCAGCGCCTGACCCGGACCGCCCGGCCGACCCGGACCGCCCGGCCGACCCCGACGGCTCTCCCGACGCCGACCACGGCCCCCGGCGCTCGACCCGCCACCCGTGACCGCAGCGCCTCCAGGCGGATCCTGCTGGAGGTCGCCGGCATCGCCGTCGTCGTCGGGCTGAGCGGCTTCGTGAGGACCCGGCCTTCGCGGCGGCGGCGACCCGGTTAGCCTGCGGCACCGCCCGCCCGCACCGCGAGGAGACCCCTGTGCCGAAGCTCGTCTACGACTTCGCCGAGGGCGGCCGTGACATGAAGGACCTGCTCGGCGGCAAGGGCGCGAACCTCGCCGAGATGACGGTCCTCGGCCTGCCCGTCCCGCCCGGCTACACGATCACGACCGAGGCCTGCCAGGCCTACCTCGACAGCGGGACGGTCCCGCCCGAGCTCGCGGCGGAGGTCGACGAGCACCTCGAGGCGCTGCAGCAGCGGATGGGCAAGCGCCTCGGCGACGCCGACGACCCGCTCCTGGTCAGCGTGCGCTCCGGCGCGAAGTTCTCCATGCCCGGGATGATGGACACCGTCCTGAACATCGGCATGAACGACGCGAGCGTCGTGGGCCTGGCGCAGCAGAGCGGCAGCGAGCGCTTCGCGTGGGACTCCTACCGGCGGCTGCTGCAGATGTTCGGCAAGACGGTGCTCGGCGTCGAGGGCTTCGAGGACGTCCTCGACCGGGCCAAGAAGGCGAAGGGCGTCCGGACCGACGTCGAGCTCGACGCCGACGACCTGCGCGCGCTCGTCGCGGCGTTCAAGCAGCTGGTCCAGGACCACACCGGGGAGGCGTTCCCGCAGGACCCGCGCGAGCAGCTCGACCTCGCCGTCCGGGCCGTCTTCGACTCCTGGAACACCGAGCGGGCCCGCATCTACCGGCGTCAGGAGCGCATCCCGTCCGACCTCGGCACGGCGGTCAACGTCTGCGCGATGGTGTTCGGCAACCTCGGCTCCGACTCCGGCACCGGCGTGGCCTTCACCCGCGACCCCGGCTCCGGCGCGCAGGGCGTCTACGGCGACTACCTGCAGGACGCCCAGGGAGAGGACGTCGTCGCGGGCATCCGCAACACCCTGCCGCTGGCCGACCTGGAGGGCCTGGACAAGACCTCCTACGACGAGCTGATGCGCATCATGCAGACGCTCGAGGAGCACTACCGCGACCTGTGCGACATCGAGTTCACCGTCGAGCGCGGGAAGCTCTGGATGCTGCAGACCCGGGTCGGCAAGCGCACGGCCGGGGCGGCGTTCCGGATCGCGACGCAGCTCGTGGACGAGGGGATGATCGACGAGGACGAGGCGCTCCGCCGGGTCAACGGCGCCGGCCTCGCCCGCCTGATGTTCCCCGCGTTCGGCGCGACGGACGACGCGACGAAGGGCCAGCGCTTGCTCGGCAAGGGCATGGGCGCGAGCCCGGGCGCCGCCGTCGGCAAGGTGGTGTTCGACAGCGCGACGGCGGTGGCTTGGGCCGCCCGCGGCGAGGACGTCGTCCTGGTCCGCCGCGAGACGACGCCGGACGACCTCGCCGGGATGATCGCGGCCCAGGGCATCCTCACCAGCCGCGGCGGCAAGACCAGCCACGCCGCCGTCGTCGCGCGCGGCATGGGCAAGACCTGCGTGTGCGGCGCGGAGGAGCTCGAGGTCGACCTCGAGGCCGGCCGGCTGACCACGCCGGACGGCGACGTGCTCGTCGAGGGCGACGTCATCTCGATCGACGGCACCAGCGGCAACGTCTTCCTGGGCGCCGTCCCGGTGCGGCCGAGCCCGGTCGTCGAGTACTTCGAGGGCACGCTCGCGCCCGAGGACGGCGACGACCTCGTGCAGGCCGTGCACCGCCTGGTCGGCCACGCCGACGCGACCCGCCGGCTCGCCGTGCGCGCGAACGCCGACACCCCGGACGACGCCGAGCGGGCCCGGCGGTTCGGCGCGCAGGGCATCGGCCTGTGCCGCACCGAGCACATGTTCCTGGGCGAGCGGCGGCAGCTCGTCGAGGACCTCGTGCTCGCGCAGGGCGAGGAGGACCAGCAGCAGGCGCTCGCCCAGCTGCTGCCGCACCAGCGCGAGGACTTCACCGGGATCCTGCGGGCGATGGACGGCCTGCCCGTGACGGTGCGGCTGATCGACCCCCCGCTCCACGAGTTCCTGCCCGACCTCACCGAGCTGTCGGTGGAGGTCGCGGTCGCGGAGGCCACCGGGGAGCCGGTCGAGCCCAAGAGGCACGCGCTGCTCGACGCCGTCCGCCGGCTGCACGAGAGCAACCCGATGATCGGGCTGCGCGGCGTGCGCCTCGGGCTGGTGATCCCGGGCCTGTTCGCGATGCAGGTCCGGGCGCTCGCGGAGGCCGCACGGGACCTGCGGGCCGAGGGCCTGGACCCGCGGCCGGAGGTCATGGTCCCGCTGGTCGGCGCGGTGCAGGAGCTCGAGCTGGTGCGCGAGGAGGCGCTGCGGATCCTCGCCGACGTCGGGGTCGAGGCGCTGGTCGGGACGATGATCGAGGTCCCGCGCGCGGCGCTGACCTCCGGGCAGGTCGCCGAGGCCGCCGACTTCTTCAGCTTCGGCACCAACGACCTCACCCAGATGACCTGGGGCTTCAGCCGCGACGACGTCGAGGCCGCCTTCTTCTCCCGCTACCTCGACCTCGGGGTCTTCGGCGTCAGCCCGTTCGAGTCTCTGGACCGCGACGGCGTGGGCCGGCTCGTGCGGCTCGCCGTCGAGGAGGGCCGGGCGGCCAAGCCGGGCCTGAAGACCGGGGTCTGCGGGGAGCACGGCGGGGACCCCGACAGCGTCCACTTCTTCCACGACGCCGGCCTGGACTACGTGTCCTGCTCGCCGTTCCGGGTCCCGGTCGCTCGGCTGGAGGCGGGTCGCGCGGCCCTCCCGGAGCCGCAGGCCTGACACTGGAGGGGTGGCTCTCCTGCTCTTCAGCAAGACCGTCCGGCGGGTGCTGGCGGCCCTCGTGCTGGCCGTGCTGCTCGTCGTCGGCGGCACGGCCGGCGCGATCTGGTGGACCGCCCGCGGCGACGACCGCAGCCACAGCGACGCGATCGTCGTGCTGGGCGCCTCGCAGTTCGACGGGCGGCCGAGCTCGGTCCTGGAGGCCCGCCTCGAGCACGCGCGGACGCTGTTCCGCGACGGCGTCGCGCCGCGCGTCCTGACCGTCGGGGGCGGCCGTCCCGGCGACCGGTTCACCGAGGCGGCCGCCGGTGAGAGGTACCTGCGGTCGCGGGGCGTGGACGCGAGCCGGCTGCTGGCGATCGGCGAGGGCAGCGACACGCTGCAGAGCCTCAAGGCGCTCGACCGGGTCATGCGCGACCGCGGCTGGCGCAGCGTCACGCTGGTCACCGACCCCTGGCACTCCCTGCGCACCCGCACCATGGCGCGCGACCTGGGCCTGACGGCCGGCACGAGCCCCACCCGCAGCGGCCCGTCGGTGCGCACGCGCGGGACCGAGGCGCGCTACATCGCCCGGGAGACCGCGGCCTACCTGTACTACCGGACGGTCGGCGGCAGCGCAGGCAGCGGAGCTCCTCGCGCCGTCTAGCAGGAGAGCGGCTGCGGGCGTCGAACAGACCGGGCATGAGCCTGCCGCGTCCTGTCCTGCCGGTCGTCGTCGCGCTCGCCCTCGCGGGCGGCGTCCTCGTCTCCACGGGTGCGACGGCGGGGACCCCGGACCGGGGCGCGCCGCTGTCGTTCCGGCGCACCGTCCTCGCCTCGCAGGGCTCCTACGGGGAGCCGTCGCTGGCGGTCACCAAGGACGGCAAGCACATCGCGGTGTGCGTCCCGGGCGGCTCGGGCGACAAGGTCTGGTGGTCCGGCGACGACGGCCACACCTTCGGCACGACCGCGACCGACAGCACCAACGGCGGCGGCGACTGCGAGCTGGACTTCCTGCCCGACGGCACGCTGCTCAGCGCCGACCTCGAGGTCTACGACAGCAACGTCAAGACCTCCAAGGACTTCGGCCGGACCTTCGACGCCGGCCAGGCCGTCGGGATCGAGCAGGACCGGCAGTGGTTCGCCCACTCCGCCGACGGCAAGACCGTGTACCTCGCCTACCACGACTTCGCGGCCGAGGGCGAGTTCGTGGCGCGCAGCACCGACGGCGGCAAGACCTGGCCGGCGCAGGACGCCGCGATCCCCGTCAACGGCGCCGACCAGGTGACCGCCCCCGGCGTCGCCAGCACGCCGAAGCGGGGCATGCCGGCGTCCCTGCTGGACCAGGGCGTCAACACGTTCAGCGGACCGATGCTCCTCAGCCCCGACGGCAAGGACCAGTACGTCCTCTACTCGATCTCCGACGCCTTCTCGAACGCCACCGGCGGGACCCCGCCGTTCGGCCCGACCCGCGGGATCGTCGTCGCCCACCGCGCGGGCGGGACAGGGGCGTTCACCGACGACTACGCCGTGACGAACGACGACGGCGGCACGGTCAACGGCGCGATCTTCCCCTGGGGGACGATCGACCGGGCCGGCAACGTCTACGTGCTCTACAACTCCGACAAGGGCAGCCCCGGTCACTTCCACACCTGGTACGTCTTCTCTTCGGACAAGGCGAAGACCTGGTCGGACCCGGTGAAGGTCGACGGCGCGCCCCTGGCCCAGGGCGCGCAGGTCTACGCCACCGGCCAGGCCGGCGCCCCCGGCGTGCTGGACGTCGCCTGGTACGGCGCGGACGCCGCCACCGGCGCCGACGACCCGAAGGCCGTGTGGGACGTGCACTTCGCGCAGGTGCGCGGGGCGACCAGCCGGCACCCGCAGGTCGACCGCTCGCTGATCGCCCCCGACCCGATCCACCGGGGCGACATCTGCCTCAACGGCCTGCTGTGCGTGGCCGGCGGTGACCGCAGCCTCGCCGACTTCTTCGAGCTGGTCATCGGCCCCGACGGCATGGCCCAGGTCGCCTACGCCGACAACGACGGCCAGCCGGGCGGCGGCCGGGTCGTGTGGGCGAAGCAGACCGGTGGCCGCAGCGCGCTGCGATAACCGGGTGACGGGAGGACCCCGGTCCCCGTACGGTCCCCCCACCAGCCGGTCGAGGAGAGGAGCACGCCATGACGGTCGCTGCCTGCTCGCTCCCCGAGGTGCCGACGGCCTGACCGGCGGCGCCTCTCCCTCGCCCGGAAGGTCCCCGCGTTGTCCGCACCCCTGCACGACCCGCTCCCCGGCTGGTCGGCCGACCTCTTGTCGTCCCTCCCGCCCGGCACCCGCCCCGGCCGCCTCGCCCGGGTCGACCGCTCGGCCTACGACGTACTCACCGAGGAGGGCACCCGGCGGCTCCCGGCCGACCCGCCCGGCCTGACGGTCGGCGACTGGCTGGCCGTCACCGACGACGGCGTCGCCGCGGTCCTGCCCCGCCGGACCCTGCTGTCGCGCGGCAGCGCCTCCGGCGAGAGCACCAGCCAGCCGCTGGCCGCCAACGTCGACGTCGTGCTGGTCTGCGTCGGCCTGTCCTCGCCCGTGCCGGTCCGGCGGGTCGAGCGGCTGCTGACCCTGGCCTGGCAGAGCGGCGCGGTCCCCGTCGTCGTGCTGACCAAGGCCGACCTGTGCGACGACGTCGACGCCGTCCTGCGCCGCCTCGCCCCGCACACGCCGGGGGTGGAGGTCGCCGTCGTCAGCGCCGAGACCGGCGACCTCGCGGCGCTCGCCCGGCACACCCGGCCGGGCACCACGCTGGCGCTGCTGGGCGCGTCCGGCGCCGGCAAGTCCACCCTGCTCAACGCCCTGGCCGGCGGCACCCTCATGGCGACCGGTGACGTCCGGGACGTCGACGGCAAGGGCCGCCACACCACGAGCCACCGGCAGCTGTTCGTGCTGCCGTCGGGGGCCGTCGTCGTCGACACCCCGGGGCTGCGCGGCGTCGCTCTGACCGCCGACGGCGACCTGTCGCAGAGCTTCTCCGACGTCGAGGAGCTGGCGGCCGCCTGCCGGTTCGCCGACTGCGCCCACGCGACCGAGCCGGGGTGCGCCCTGCTCGCCAGCATCGCGGCGGGCGACCTCGCGCAGGCGCGGGTCGACAGCTGGCGGCACCTGCAGCGCGAGCTCGCGTTCCAGGCCCGGCGGTCCGACGTCCGGCTGCGGGCGGAGCAGGCGAAGGTGTGGAAGACCCGGGCGAAGGAGCAGCGCAGCCGGGGCAGACTGGAGCGGTGACCCCCGACGACGACGCCCGGTTCGTCGTCGAGCCGCCGTCGCGCCGGTCGCCGTTCGCCAGGGACCGAGCCAGGGTCCTGCACTCCGGGGCGCTGCGCCGGCTGGCCGGCAAGACGCAGGTCGTCGAGCCCTCGGGTCCGGGGCCGTCGGTGCCGCGCACCCGACTGACCCACAGCCTGGAGTGCGCGCAGATCGGCCGGGAGCTCGGCGACGCGCTCGGCTGCGCCCCCGACCTCGTCGACGCCGCGTGCCTGGCCCACGACCTCGGTCACCCGCCCTAC
>JAOPWW010000007.1 GCA_025965495.1 Frankiales bacterium | reverse complement strand
TCGGCGAGGCCGGTTGCTGCAGGCCGGTGACGGCTGCGACGACCGCCTCGGCGGCGGAGGTGACCGCTGCCGCCTTCGGCGCGAGCGCGGTGAGGGCGTCTGCCGCTGCGCTCTGCAGCGCCTTCGTCGGTGCGCTGCCGGCGTCCGCGGTCAGCCGGTCCTCGGCGTCATGCAGGCTGCGCTGCAGGCTGGAGAGGTCCTGCAGCAGCGCGGCGATCTGGTCCAGCGCCGACGTGAGGAACTTCGGGGCGTGGTCGAACACCCCGAGGGCGTCGAGCAGGTCCGTCAGGTCGAACAGCCCGAACAGCTTCGGCAGCAGGCCGGCCAGCGCCGTCTTGGCGTCGAACCCCGCGCTGGTGTAGCCGGCCGGGTCGCCGACGGCGCCCTGCCTGCGGGTGACGGCCTGGATCGACAGGCTCGGCGCGAGGAACCCGCCGGCCCTGTCCGACCCTTTGGTGAAGTCGACGGCGACAGCGGCCTGCACGGTGAGGAACTGCTCGAGGACGGCGTTGCTGCCGCCGTAGCCGTCTGCCAGGTAGGCGGCCGGGTACACCACCGTCGTCGTGGTGGCCGCTCCGAGCGGACCGAGGCGCTGGACCGCCGGCAGGACGACGTCGGCGTCGACGAGCGAGGGCGTGGAGCTCAGGGTCGGCGCGGCTGCGGGCGTGCCGGTGAAGCGCAGGCGGTGGGTCTCGACGGAGGTCTCGCCCGGCGTCGCGCTCTCGGCGAGCGCGATGTGCTGCGCGAGGCCGTCGATCGGCCGGCTCGCCCACGTGCTGACGACCGTCGCTGCCGGAGCGACCTCGACCGTGAACGCCGGCCCCGTCGCCGGAGGCGGGTCGATCGGGGTGATCCTCTCCCCGACGAACAGCAGGGGGGTGTGGAGCGTGAGCCGACGGCCGTCCCGGTCCAGGCACTCGAGCAGGACCTCGAGCGGCTGACCGGTCGAGGCCAGGGTCGGCCAGAACAGCGTCTGGCCGAAGGCGCCGACGCCGTGGCTGTTCGGGTCCAGCAGGTCGAGCGTCGTCAGCGGGCGGACCCGGACCTCGCTGAACGGCATGTCCCGCGCGCTGTACGCACGGACCGGCTGCGTGACGACCAGGAAGAACTCGGTGTGCAGGGTCGCCACGGGCGCGCCGGTGAGGTCGACCCGCCGGACGGTCTGCTTCACCAGCGCGGCGGCGTGCCCGAACGGGAACAGGTAGCCGGGGTAGACGACCTTGACGAACTGGTCGCGGCCCGTCGGCGCGACGTGGTCCCAGGACAGGACCTCCGGGGAGACGCCGTTCTCGGCGGGCCAGTGACCGTGCAGGTCCAGGGAGGCGCCGAGGGCGCTCAGGGAGAGCTTGTGCGCGTCGACCGGTCGCGGCGGGACGAGCGCCTTCGGGTCCGAGGTCTGCGTCACCAGGACGGTCCGGTCCCGGCTGTCGAGCGACATCCGGAACGGCACGGTGTCGTGCTCCCCGGCGCCGTAGCCCAGGTCGCGGTCGCGGTTCCAGACGGCCCGGACGACGCGCTGCCCGGCGTCGAGCTCGTCGACCTTCCCCTTCGCGCCGCGGACGCCGAGCCGGCTGTGCCACAGCTCGACGCGGCCCTCGGTCGCCTCGACCGGCACGGTCGCGTGCGCCCACCCCGCGGCGCTGCTCGGTGACAGCAGCAACCGGTACGGCGCCTCGATCGCCGTCTCGTCCGTGCGGGGCGCTCGTGGCCGGGAGACCACCGGCCGCGACGACGGCGCCCGGCGCAGCAGGTCGGCGAGGTCCGCGACCTCGCGCCGGGTCAGGTTGGTCGCGGACTCGCGGGCCAGCACCGAGCGCGCCCGCGCCCACCGGAGCGACGCCCTCAGCGCGCCCGCGACGGCGCCGACGTCCTCCCGGAGGAGGGAGGTCCTCTCCTGCGCGGTCGTCGTGGTCACGACCAGACCACCGTCGGCGCGGGAGAGCAGCAGGCCGTCGGTGAGGTGCACGACCGGCACCCGGTCGACCACGCCTCGCGGCGCCGGCCGGGGCAGGGCCAGCGGCACGACGACCAGCGGCAGCCGCGACAGGGCCGCGAGGATCCCGGCGACGCTGTACCCGACGACCTCGTCGGCCGGGACCCCGAACACCAGCCGGGTCCCGCCGGCGGTGCGCGCGTGGACCGGGAGCGCCAGTGCCGGGTCGCCGTCGGCGGACGACTGCTCCCCGAGGTGCTGGAAAGGCAGCCGCACCTCGAGCCGGGCCCCCGGCACGACGGGACGCAGCACGGTCGCGCCGTCGACGCTCGCCAGCTCGCAGCCGTACGCGGACACCTGGAGGTTGACCAGGTCCCGGGCTCGCTGCACCCGGAACCGCTGCGTGGCGGGTGGCCCCGACGGCGTGCCGACCGGTGGCAGCAGGTGGCGCGGGTCAGGGGTGAACGTCGCCGGCAAGGTCCCAGCTGCCGGTGCCGACGTGACTGGCTTGCGCGTCCGTGCGGGCACGAGGGCCTCCGTGGCCTGCTGGGCGGTCGACCGCTCAGACGGCCGGTCTCACCCAGGGGGCGGACCCTGGCACCGACGGGACGGCAGCGCAAGGAGCGGTCGGCGGCCGGGCCGTCCACCTGTGGCACCTGGTGCACGCCCGGCCGTCGAGGACGCTGCGCGACCCGGTGACGGGACGCGCGCAGAGGTCTACCGTCCGACAGGTACGCGCGGGCTGGAGAGCTCATCCCGGCGGACCTCGTCCGTGCCGAGGTGCGGCGCCGCCCGCGTGCACCTCCTGGGGGAGCGCACCACATGGTCCACGTCCTGCACCTCGACAGCAGCGCCCGCAGCGAGCAGCAGTCGGTGACCCGACAGCTCGGCCGCGAGCTCCTCACGCAGTGGCACGCGCAGGACCCGGACCTCGCCGTCGTCCACCGCGACCTCGCGACCGACCCGCCGTCGCACGTGACGGCGCCGTGGGTCACCGCCGCCTTCGCCGTCGACGACTCCGCCGACCGCACGGTGCTCGCCGAGAGCGAGGTGCTCGTGGAGGAGCTGCTGGCCGCCGACGTGCTCGTGGTGGGCGCCCCGATGTACAACTTCGGCATCCCCTCCACGCTCAAGGCGTGGGTCGACCAGGTGGTCCGGGTGGGGCGCACCTTCGGCTTCGTCGGCGCCCTGCCGGTGGGCCTGGTCACGGGCACGCGCGCGATCGTCCTGGGCGCCACCGGCGGCGACGCCGTCGCCTACGAGCAGGTGGGGCTGGACCACCGGGCGAGCTACCTGAGAGCGATCCTGGGGTTCCTGGGGATCCACGACGTCGAGCTCATCACCGTGGGGCTGACGGCGGTGGGCGACCCCGACCTCGGGGCGAGCCGGGGCCGGTACGCCGCGGCCATCACGGGCGCCGCGGCTCCGGCGCCCCGGTCGCCCGGTGACGCCCTGCACGCCGTGTGACCACGACGGGCCCTACGGCCTCGAGCCCTCCCGCCACGGCCTCAGGCGAACAGCTTCTTCGCGTGCTCGCTGAACTGGCGCATGTCCGCCGTCGGGCCGATCTCGAGGAACACGACCCCTTCCTTCGTCACGCCGGTGTGCCCGGCGGGCCAGTGGTAGACCTCCCCGGCGGAGACGAGCTCCTGCGCACCGTCCTCGTGGGTGACGTCGATCGAGCCGGACAGCACCACACCCCAGTGCTCGCTAGGGCACCGGTCGCCGGGCAGGCCCTGGAGCACGGGCCCCATGTCGGTGCCGGCGGGCAGGGTGGCGTGCCGGATCGCCATGTCCCCGTACTCGGCGTAGCGCGTCACCAGCTCACCCTGCTGCACCTCGAGGGGCAGGTCTTCACAACGGACAGCCATGTCGCTTCTCCCTGGTAGGGGCACAGCCGACGGCCGTGCCGCAGTCGCTGTTCGCCGAAGCGCCTGGCTCGACCCGGCCCCCGGGTGGTGCGCCCCCGGCTCGTGCGCAGGACGCAGTGCGTCGGCACCGCGTCACCGGACGGCTCCTGCGGTGAGCGCGGACCTCACGACGGAGGGTGCGGCTCGAGCCGCGCTCGTCGCACAGCGGCCCCCACCGGTGCTCTCGCGCGTCGGTCTACTCCGCCGGGTCCCCCCGGTCAACCGCTGCCCGGCGTGCGCTGCGACCGCGGCGGGGGGGTGGAGCCGGAGCGACCGTCGCCTCCTGTGCGACGCGGACGACCACCGGTCGGTGCTGCTCGCGCAGATGGGCAGCGGTGACCCGGCGCAGGGCGTCGGCCACCCGCTCTCGAGCACCCCGGCCGTCGTGCTCGGCGGGACCAGCCTGCTCGGATCGTGCCGCCGCTCGAGGGGGACCACGTTCCTCCGCCCCACGCAGATCGGCACGAGCCAAGCACCGTGCCACCCCGGCTGGACGATCCGCACGACGCGGCCGGCCGCGGTCCGCACCACGGAGCGCGCGCCGGCAGCTCGACCTGCCCGGGGCGACCTCCCCGGGCGCGGGCCCCGCGGAGTCGGTCGCGGCAAGGTCGCCGAGGGATGGCCAACGTCGCTGACCAGCCAGGTGATCGGCGTCGACGTCGTCGAGCCGCCCGTGCTGTTCGCCCTGCAGGCGCTCGGGGCACCGGTCGTCGGCGAGCAGCAGGTGTTCCTGGAGGCGCGGCGGATCACGACGCCGGACGAGAC
>JAOPWW010000070.1 GCA_025965495.1 Frankiales bacterium | reverse complement strand
TCGGGCTCGGACCTGAGGGGCGCAGCTGCTCCTCGAACGCCGGGACGGCACGGGAGCGGGGCCGCTGGCGGACGCCGTCGACGGCCGTCCTGCGCAGGGCCAGCAGGTGCGCGGCCGCCTGCGTGAGAGCCGCCGCGGCCGGGGCGACGGCCTCGGGGTGGTCCTGCGCCCCGACGCTGTTGCCGGCGAGGTCGACCGAGAAGGCGCGGAAGGCGTAGCTGCGGCCGTAGCGCAGCCGGGGCAGCGTGCCGGGGGCCGGGAGGCTGGTGACGTCGACCGGTTCGACGCCCTTCTCCAGGTCGGCCGGGTCGGTGATCGTCTCGCTGCCGCTGTCGTGGACCACGACCTTCTCCGGACGGGGGGCCGCGAGGGACCAGCCGTCCCAGCCGGCGAGCACCTCGTGCGCGTACGCCGTCGTCGGCGCGGTGTCGCTGGAGGTGACGGACGCGCCCTGCAGGAAGCCGGTGTCCTCGGCCCGGTCCAGCACGCTCCGGCCGGCGACGACCACGGACACCAGGCGCCGGTGCAGGGAGTGCCAGGCGCGGCTGACGTCGTCCCAGACCTCGAGCCGGATCCCCCGGCTGACCTGCTCGAGCACCAGCGGCGGGCCCGTGCCGTCCAGGACCGCCGCCGCCTTGGCCGGTGCGCCCGCCACCCGGTCGTGCAGCGCGGTCACCCGGTCCTGCTCGGCGAGGGCGAAGCCGGTCGCGCGCAGGGCGGGAGGCGCGGCGTTCGGGGCGTTGCCGTTGCCCTCGAGCGCCAGCAGGCGGGGGACCGTGCGGACGTACTGCTCGAGCTTCAGGGCGGACGCGTCCGGGTCCAGGTCGAGCAGGGTGAACAGGCGCTCGTCGCCCAGGCGCAGCATCCCGTGCGCCCAGCGCGTCGAGGCAGTGGTCGCGGTGAACAGGTGCCCGCTGACGGCGCAGGCGGTCTGCGGCTGGCTCGGCACGCCGTTGGCGAGGCCGGGCACCACGATGCTCGCCGACAGGAGCGTGAGCCCGGTCAGCTGGCCGACGTCGTCGACGGCGAGGTCGATGACGATGCCCAGGGCACGCAGCAGGGGGGAGAGGTCGCCCAGGCGACCGAGCCGGCGGTGGAACTCCTGCGGCGGCGGGGTCGGACGCGGCGGTGGCTGCTGTCCCGGGGTGGGTTCGGGCTGGTGGGCGACCTCGTCCTCGCTGCGCTGGTAGTAGCGCCGGGCCGCGTGCACGTCCGCGACGAGCTGGTCCTGCGACCACGGTCCTGCCGTGCCGAGGCCCCGGACGGGGACTCCCGCGTTGCCCTCGTCGAGCACGGCCGTGGCAGCGGCGTCCCAGTCGACGATCCCCCGGAGCAGCCGGTCGACCGCCCCGGAGCTGCGTCCCCCACGGCCGTGCTCGCCGCCGAGCAGTCGTGACGCCGGTGGGAAGTGCAGGCTCGTGAGCAGGTCGTCGAGGAACGTCAGGTCCGTGGGCGCCGGCGGCCGGACGGGCGAGGAGACGATCGCCTCCTCGTGGGTGCGCCGCGCGTGGCTGTCCATGCGGCTGGCCGGGAAGGTCTGCCAGGGCAGCGACGTCGGGTCCTTCGTCTCCCACGGCTGCACGAGCAGGTCCGGCGGGAAGACCTCGGGCCACAGGGACGCCTGCCGTGCGGACACGACGCGGGCGGGGACCTGCTCGGGCTGCGAGCCGGGGCGGCGCCCCCAGAGGACGACCTCGGCGCCGTCGAGCTGGGAGGTCCAGTCGCGGACGTGGGGGAAGTCGCCGACGACGCCCTGCGGTCCGTCCGGCACGAGCCGGTGGCCGACGTAGAGCGACACGTGGAAGGGCGCCGCGGGGTCCGCGGAGTGGGGGAGGGCGGTGACCAGGAAGGACTCGGACGGCACGGTGGCTCCTCAGTCGGCCGCGAACGCGGCGCAGTAGTCGTCCCAGGCGGGTGCGACACCGGCGGCGTCGATGTCGAGCAGCTCGGCGTAGGTCGGGTCGCCGTTGGAGCCGGCCAGCTTGCGCTCGCAGCTGACCTTCACCGAGAAGGAGATCAGGAAGATGTCGACCTCGACGTCGAGCGACGCCCGGCCGATGAGCTTCCCGGAGCCGAAGTCGTAGGTGAGGCTGAGCTCGAGGGTCAGCGAGGCCGAGATCAGGCCGAGGACGTCGACCTCGCCGCGCAGGCGGAAGTAGCCGGTGAGGCTGCCGCCCTCGCCCTCGAGCCGCAGGTAGATGCCGACCATGACCGAGACCGAGCCCGACGCGACGCCGAGGTCGATGGACAGGCAGGCCCCGGCCTCGAGCGACATCTCGAGCACGACCAGGCCCTTGGGCGAGAGCGTCAGCCCGACGAAGCCGCCGCCGCCGATCATGAGGACGGTCAGCCGGAACGGCTTGTCGCGGGTGCAGAAGGAGAACTCGACGGTCAGCGCGTCGCCCAGGAACGGCACGTTCACGCCGGCGTGCAGGCTGATGTTCTCCAGAGAGAAGACCCCCACCCCGACCGAGGGCAGCCCGAGGTCGTAGCCGGCCTTGAGGCCGGAGGAGTCGACGTCGAGGTAGGGCGGGTCGGAGAAGCCGTCGAACGGGATCAGGTCCTTGAGGGTGTTGACGAAGCCGAGCACCCCCTGGAAGACGATCCCCTCGAAGGCGACGTCGACGTCGGCCTTGCTGCCCGTGCCGGCGTGGAAGGCCAGCCGGTCGAAGACCAGGGCCACCAGGGACGCGCCCGGGAACAGGTTCAGCGCGAAGTCGGTGATCTCCGCGGTCACCTCGACGCCGCTGTCGGCCCCGGACGGGTGCGCCTCGACCGTCAGCGCCAGGTGGCTCTGCGGCTTGCCGACCTGCTGCGCGACGAACAGCGCGTCCGACGCCGAGGTGCCTGAGGGGAAGTTCGCCAGGGGCGTCGACCACGTGTAGGCGGCCCGCTGGGTCAGCCCTCCGGAGGTCAGGCCCTGGACGAAGCTGGAGACCGCGGCGAACAGGGCGCCCGCGTCCTGCAGGACCGCCGTCACGGACGTGAGCGGACCGGTGATCGCGGAGCGGGTCGCTGTGGGCAGGGCCGAGGCGGAGACCGCGGTGCTGAGCGCGGCGAGGGCGCTCGTCAGGGCGGCGACGTCGGCCTGCAGGACGGCCGCCACGTCCTCCGGGCTGCTCGGGACGGCCGGCTGCTGCAGGCCGGTGACGGCCGCGACGACCGCCTCGGCGGCGGAGGCGACCGCTGCCGCCCGGGGGGCGAGCGCGGCGAGGGCGTCTGCAGCGGCGGTCTGCAGCGCCTTCGTCGGCGCGCTGCCGGCATCGGCGGTCAGCCGGGCCTCGGCGTCCTGGAGGCTGCGCTGCAGGGCCGAGAGGTCCTGCAGGACGGCGGCGACCTGGTCCAGTGCGGACGTCAGGAACTTCGGGGCGTGGTCGAAGACCCCGAGGGCGTCGAGCAGGTCGGTGAGGTCGAACAGCCCGAACAGCCTGGGCAGCAGGCCGGCCAGCGCCGTCTTGGCGTCGAAGCCCGCGCTCGTGTACCCGGCCGGGTCGCCGACGGCGCCCTGCCTGCGGGTGACGGCCTGGATCGACAGGCTCGGCGCGAGGAAGCCGCCTGCTCTGTCCGACCCCTTGGTGAAGTCGACGGCGACAGCGGCCTGGACGGTGAGGAACTGCTCGAGGACGGCGTTGCTGCCGCCGTAGCCGTCGGCCAGGTACGCGGCCGGGTACACCACCGTCGTCGTGGTCGCCGCTCCGAGCGGACCGAGGCGCTGGACCGCCGGCAGGACGACGTCGGCGTCGACCAGCGAGGGCGTGGAGCTCAGGGTCGGCGCAGGTGCGGGCGTGCCGGTGAAGCGGAGGCGGTGCGTCTCCACCGAGGTCTCGCCCGGCGTGGCGCTCTCGGCGAGCGCGATGTTCTGCGCGAGGCCGTCGATCGGCCGCCTCGCCCAGGTGCTGACCACCGTCGCTGCCGGAGCGACCTCGACCGTGAACGCCGGCCCCGTCTTCGGAGGCGGGTCGATCGGCGTGATCCTCTCCCCGACGAACAGCAGGGGGGTGTGGAGCGTGAGCCGGCGGCCGTCCCGGTCCAGGCACTCGAGCAGGAAGTCGAGCGGCTGGCCGTTCGAGGACAGCGTCGGCCAGAACAGCATCTGGCCGAACGCGCCGACGCCGTGGCTGTTGGGGTCCAGCAGGTCGGGCGTCGTCAGCGGGCGGACCCGGACCTCGCTGAACGGCATGTCCCGCGCGCTGTACGCACGGACCGGCTGCGTGACGACCAGGAAGAACTCGGTGTGCAGCGTCGCCACGGGCGCGCCGGTGAGGTCGACCCGCCGGACGGTCTGCTTC
>JAOPWW010000526.1 GCA_025965495.1 Frankiales bacterium | reverse complement strand
GCCGGGGACACGGCCCCGACGGCGGGTCCTGCGGCCTACGACGCCGGCGGGGGTGGCTGACGCCTCACCCGCACCTCATGCCGGGCCTGCGACCATGGGAGCGTGCGCAGACCCTCGTGGAAGAAGCTCGTCCTGGTCGGGACGGGCGGGACCGTGCTCGGTGCCGCCCTGCTCGTCGGCGTCGGGTACGCCCTGACCGACATCCCGGAGGCGTCCGCCGCGTCGACCCAGCAGGCCACCGTCATCACCTACGCCGACGGCTCGGAGCTCGGCCGGGTCGGGTCGCTGAACCGCAAGGTGGTGCCGCTGACGCAGGTGTCGGACGCCGCCCAGAAGGCGGTCCTGGCAGCCGAGGACCGCGGCTTCTACAGCGAGCCCGGCATCAGCCCCAAGGGCATCGCGCGCGCCCTGTTCACGAACGTGCGGGGCGGCGGCGACATCCAGCAGGGCGGGTCGACGATCACCCAGCAGTACGCCAAGAACGCCTTCCTCACCAGCGAGCGCACCTACACCCGGAAGGTGAAGGAGGTGCTGATCGCGCTGAAGATGAGCCAGACGCGCAGCAAGCCGCAGATCCTCGAGGACTACCTCAACACCATCTACTTCGGCCGCGGGGCGTACGGCATCCAGGCCGCGACCGAGACCTACTTCGGCCCGGGTGCGCAGGCCAGCCGCCTGTCGCCGTCCCAGGCGGCGGTGCTGGCCTCCTCGGTCCGCTCGCCGGCTGCCTACGACCCGATGCGCCACCCCGAGGCGGCCAAGGCCCGCTGGGCCTACGTGCTCGACGGGATGGTCAAGAAGGGCTGGCTGTCGCCGGCCGACCGGGCGGCCGCGACGTACCCGTTCGTCAAGCCGCTCGGCAGCACCAAGCAGCAGGACCGCGAGGGCCCCAAGGGCTACGTGCTGGACCAGGTCGAGGAGGAGCTGGCCCGGCTCGGCGGCTTCTCGGAGGCCCGGCTCGCGCAGGGCGGCCTGATCGTGCGGACGACGCTGCGCCGCGACGCCCAGGAGGCCGCGGTCCGCGCCGTGGAGGCGCAGGTGCCGACCGACCAGAAGGCCGTCGTCGACCCGTCGTGCACGGCCTCCAAGGCCGACTGCCTCGCCCAGGCCCAGAACGCCCTGATCCAGGGGGCGCTCGTGTCCGTCAAGCCCGGGACGGGCGAGGTCTTCGCCTACTACGGCGGCCACACCGGCAACGGCGGCTTCGACTTCGCCAGCCACGAGCACCCGCAGGACCCCGGCTCGACGATGAAGCCCTACGTGCTGGCCACCGCGCTCAAGCAGGGCATCAGCCTCAACACCCGCTTCAGCGGCAGCTCGCCGAAGGAGTTCGACGGCTACCCCGTGCCGGTCAGCAACTTCGGCGACGAGGACTACGGCCGGATCGACCTCGTCACGGCGACCGAGCACAGCGTCAACACCGTCTACGTCGCCCTGGCCAAGGAGGTCGGGCCCAAGGCGGTCGCCCAGACCGCCCACGACGCCGGGATCGGCCAGGACGTCAAGCTCGCCGACGCCGACGGCACCCCCGCCCTCGGCATCGCGCTCGGGATCTACGGCGTGCCGGTGATCGACCAGGCCAGCGGCTTCTCCACCTTCGCCGCCCGTGGGATCTCCACCAAGCCGTTCTTCGTGAAGTCCGTGCGGGAGCAGGGCTCCAGGGACACCGTCTACACCGCGAAGATCGACAAGCACCGGGCCTTCGCCGAGGACGTCGCCGACGACGCCGACTACGCCCTGCAGCAGGTCGTGAACAGCGGGACGGCCAGCACCAACGGCCGGCTCGCCGACGGCCGGCCCGCCGCCGGCAAGACCGGCACCACCCAGGACAGCAACGACGCCTGGATGGTCGGCTTCACCCCGCAGCTGTCCACGGCGGTCTGGATCGGCCGCGGCAACAACAAGCCGATCATCGGGGAGCTCGGCAGCCCCCGGGGGCTCACCGGCGGGGCCGCCCCGGCCAAGATCTGGAAGCAGTACATGGACGACGCGCTCGCCGGGCAGCCGCAGGAGCAGTTCCCGCCGCGGGCCGGCGTCGGCCGCGCCCGCTCGGTGGACAACGGCGGCGGCACCGACACCACGGTGCGCACCCGCCGCCCCCGGACCCGGCGCAGCCAGGACACGACGTACGCGCCGGTGCCGCAGCAGACCGAGAACGCGGCCCCCGAGACCGCTGCGCCCGAGCCGGTCCGGCCGACCCGGTCGCCCCGGCCGGTCGTCACGCAGGAGCCGCCCCCGCCGCCGGCCAGCGACCCGCCGTCGGAGCCGAGCCTGCCGCCCGCGCCCTCGCCGCAGCCGTCCTAGGGCGGGCTCGCGCCCGGTCCCCCGTGGCAGCATGACGCGGTGAGCAGCAGCCTGCAGGAGCGCCCCGGCGCCTCGTCCGCCCTGTCTCCGCCGTCCCTGGAGGACCCGGTGATCGCGGGCCTCGCGAACGCCGTCGGGGGCCGGCCCGGGCTGCACGCCCGGCTGGGCGACCGGCGGTTCTGGTCGCCCGTGCGCTGGCTGGTCCTGCTGACCCTGTTCACGAGTCTGCTCGGGATGTGGCAGAAGTCCGCGTGCCGGGTCCACCCCTGGGCGGACGAGTACCAGTACACCCGGATGTGCTACTCCGACGTCTTCGCGCTGTGGGGCAACGAGCGGCTGTCCGAGGGCGCGACGCCCTACCTCGAGCACCCGGTCGAGTACCCGGTCGTGATCGGCGTGGTCATGAAGGCGGCCGCCGTCGTCGCCGACGAGTTCCCGGCCCCGGAGCGCAACCGCCGCTTCTTCGACGCGACCTGGGCGCTGCTCACCGCCTGCGCCGTCGTCGTCACCCTCAC
>JAOPWW010000510.1 GCA_025965495.1 Frankiales bacterium | reverse complement strand
GCCCACCAGACCGCGCTCGCGTGCTCGACGCCGATGTCGCCGTCGTCGTCCACCTGCAGGTCCTCGGTCTCGAGCAGCTGCTCCATGAGCACCTCGAGGTGGGACTGCACCACGTCCGCCTTCGTCACGCTCCTCCTCCCTGTTCGTCTCGAGGGTCCCACCGGGGTCCGACAGTCCCGGTCATGCCGAGGCCTCGCCGTCGGGGCTGACAGCGCAGGCCCAGCGCGGGCAGCCGTCGGTCGGGCGGCCGTCGTCGGGCTGGACCAGGGCGAGCCAGCCGGCGAGCGGCGCGCAGGGGTCGGGGAGCAGGCACTGGGCGGGGTCGGGCACAGCGGGACCTCCGGAGTCGAGACCCCGGTCTGGCCGGCGTCCGCACTTGCCCCCGGCAGACGCCGGCGGCCAGGTCTCCTCGGACCACCCGGCGCGGACGTTCGGGTTGGTGGCAGCAAGCCGAGGCTGAGCGCTGCCGTCTGGACCTGCCGCGAGCCTACTCAGCCGGAGCGAACAGGCCGCCGCTTCCTCCAGACCTGTTATCGTCATTGCGACGACAACATGAGGAGTGCGGATGCACCTCGACAGCAGGCAGACCGACCGGGCCGTCGGCGCCGTCCTGGGCGCAGCGGCTGGTGACGCCCTCGGCGTCCCCTACGAGTTCGGGACACGGCCCTTCGAGACCCCGGCGCAGATGCTGGGCGGCGGCCTCGGCGGGCTGGCTCCTGGACAGTGGAGCGACGACACCGAGATGGCCGCCGTGATCCTGCGGGTCGCGGCCTCTGGCGCCGACCTGCGCGGGGAGGAGGCCCTCGAGCAGGTCGCGCAGGGCTTCCTCGGCTGGTACCGGGACGACCCGCCGGACGTCGGCATCCAGACGCGTCAGCTCCTGTCGGAGGCTGCGCGCCTGCCGGGGCCGGCGGCGCCGGCCCTGCGCCGCCTGGGGGCCGAGTTGCACGAGCGGACCGGCCGCACCGCCGGCAACGGCTCCCTCATGCGGACCTCGCCCGTCGTCCTCGCCCACCTCGGCGACCCCGCGGCGATCGCCGACGCCGCGCGCGCGGTCAGCACCCTGACCCACCACGACCCCGTCGCCGGGGACGCGTGCGTGCTCTGGTGCCTGGCGATCGACCACGCCGTGCGCACCGGCGAGCTGGACGTGCGCGCCAGCCTCTCCTACGTCGACGCCGCGTACTGGTCGCCGCTGCTGGACGAGGCCGAGCGCCACGAGCCCTCGCACTGGTCCCGCACCAACGGGTGGGTCGTCGCCGCCCTGCAGGGCGCCTGGTCGGCCGTGTCCCGGGCGGACTCCCTGCCGGACGGTCTGCAGCGGGCGGTGGCCGGGGGCGGCGACACCGACACGGTCGCGGCCATCGCCGGCGCCCTGCTCGGTGCCCGCTTCGGCGGCAGCAACGTGCCGTTCGCCTGGCGCCGGCTGCTGCACGGCTGGCCAGGCCTGCGCTCGCGCGACCTCGCCGCCCTCGCCGTCCTCGCAGTCCGCGGCGGCCGCCCCGACCCCGACGGCTGGCCGCTCGCCGAGCGCCTCACCTCCTACCAGGGCTCCTCGTCCGTGCTCGTCCCCCATCCCGACGACGACGGTGTCCTGCTCGGCGCTGTCGGTGCCCTCCGGCCCGGGGTGGCGCAGGCCGTGGTGAGCCTGTGCCGGCTGGGCGCCGCCGAAGCTCCGCTGGCCGGCGTCGCCCCCGAGGACCACGCCGAGGTGTGGGTCGTCGACAAGGAGGACGCCAACAACGACCTCCGATCCGTCGTCAGCGACGCGGCCGAGGCCGTGCGGACGTTGCGCGCCGAGGGCAAGACGGTGTTCCTGCACTGCGTGCACGCCCACACCCGGACGCCGGTGGTGGCGGCCGCTTACGGGGCTCTGGTCACGGGCGGCTCGGAGCGCGAGGCGCTGCGCCGGGTGCAGGCGGTGCTGCCGTCGGGGAGGCACCCGCGGGAGTCGATCGCGGCGGTGCTGCAGGACTGAGCGTCAGCTGGCGAGCGGCCGAAGGTCGACGGTGACCTCGCCCCACGGCGCCGGCACCAGGCCCTCGGTGCTCACGCGCTGCACCACCTCGTAGGTCGATCCGAGCAGACGGTGCGCGACGAGCAGCAGCTCCGGCCCGGTCTCGACGCGCCAGAACAACGGGATGCCCGCTTCGGCGTACTCCCCCGGCTTGGCGAAGCGGTCGGTCTTGCGGCTGGACGGGCTGACGACTTCCACGACCAGGCCGAAGTGCTCCGGACCTACCGGGTACGGACCGGCCCCCCGTACAGGCGCGTCGCCCGCGACGACGGCGAGGTCCGGGACCCGTCCGTCGTGGCCCAGGGGCAGGGCGAACTCGTAGAACACCTGCCAGTCCTCGGAGCACTGCTGCTGCAGCTGCCGCAGCAGGAGCGCGCCGACCGCCTGGTGCAGGTGCCCCGGTGGCGGGGTCACGAGGAGCCCGCCGTCGACGACCTCGTACCGCCTGCCGTCGTCGGGCAGGCCGTCGAGCTGGTCGAACCGCCACGGTCCGACGTGGTCGAAGACGCTGGACACCGCTGCTCCCTCCGCTGGCTGGACATGCTCGCAGGCTGGGGCGAGGAGGTCGACAGGTCGAGGCGCCCGAGGCGTTCTGTGGACGGTGTGGACACCGACGGTCTCGTCGCACCCGAGCCGCACGCTCAGCGCATGACGACGACGAACACCCG
>JAOPWW010000484.1 GCA_025965495.1 Frankiales bacterium | reverse complement strand
CCTGCGCCCCGGTCGACGGTGTGCCGCCGCCGATGTGCCAGAGCGGGGTCCCCGTCGACGGCGCCCTGCCCCGCACCGGGCGCGGGGACCTCCCGGCGACGGCGGCGGGCGGGGTCGGAGCTCTCGTCCTCGGGGCCTGGCTGGTGGTCGTCGCCGGACGTCGCGAGACCGCCTAGGCCTCGCGGCGGACCCGCAGCACCGCCAGCAGGGCCAGGCCCGCGGCCAGGCCGAGCGGGGCCGAGCCCAGCCCGCCCGCGGTCGCGCCGGACGCAGCGACCAGGAGGGTGACCGCCGCGGGCAGCCGGGTCGCCTCCTCGCGCAGGGCGGTGGCGGCGGCGCCGGCGAACGAGCCGAGCAGCGCGAGCCCAGCCGCGGTCCGCACCAGCCGCGGGTCGGTCTGCGTCACGAGCGCCGTCGTCAGCGGGGCGACGAGGGCGAGCACCAGGTAGGTCGCGGCGCCGGCGACGGCGGCGACCCAGCGGCGCGCGGGCTGCGGGTGCGCCGCGGGGCCGGCGGTCAGGGCGCCGGTGATCGCGGCCAGGTTGACGGTGGGGGAGGCGAGCGGGGCACCCACGGCGGAGGCGAGGCCGGTGCCGACGAGCAGGCGCCGCACTGACGGGGTGAAGCCGTTGGCCTGCAGCACGGCGAGGCCGACGAGGTTCTGCCCGGCCATCGTCACCAGGTACACCGGCAGGGCCACCTGGGTCACAGCGGCCAGGGTGAACGACGGCGTCACGAGGACCACCCGGGGCAGCGGCAGCGACGGCAGGTCCAGCGACCCGTCGACGAGGACCACCGCGACGACGGCGAGCAGGGCGGCCGGTGCGGCCAGCCCCGGCCGCAGCCGGACCGCGGCCAGCCACACCAGGACGACGACGCCGGCCCGCAGCGGCAGCTCGGGCACGGCCTGGGCCGGCGCCAGGCAGAACGGGAGCAGCACCCCGGCGAGAACGGCCGACGTCAGGGCCGGGGGCAGCCGGCCGAGCAGCCGGGACAGCGGGGGCAGCAGCCCGGTGACGGCGACGAGCAGCCCGCAGAGCGCGAACCCGGCGACGGCGACCCGGAACCCGCCGTCGAGCGGTCCGGACGTGGCCAGCAGGGCGAGCCCGGGGGTGCTCCACACCACCGCGACCGGGACCCGGCCGGGCAGGCTGAGGGCGACCGAGGCGACGGCCATGACGACCCCGAGGGCGACCAGGCCGGACCCCACCTGCCGCGGGCTCGCGCCCACCGCCTGCAGCCCGGACACCACGACCGCGACCGAGCTGGCGTAGCCGACGATCGCCGCAGACACCCCCGCGCCGACCGCCTGGCCGGAGGCGTCGCGCCGCAGGGCGCTCAGCAGGGCGGGGTCCGGGCGCTCACCCGTCCGACCCTAGAGCTCTAGGGTGGTCGCGATGAGCGGCGAGGTCGAGGTCCGGCGGGCCCGCACCGACGACGTCCCCGCGGTGCGGGCGCTCGTGGACCGCTACGCCCCCGACCGGCGCCTGCTGTCCAAGGCGACCGTGACCCTGTACGAGGACGTCCAGGAGTTCGTCGTCGCGCAGGTGGACGGCCAGGTGGTGGGCTGCGCGGCGCTGCACGTGCTGTGGGCCGACCTCGCCGAGGTCCGCACCGTCGCCGTCGACCCGGAGGTGCAGGGCCGCGGCGTCGGGTCCGCGCTGCTGCAGCGGCTGCTGCGCCGCGCCGCCGACCTCGGCGTCCGCAGGGTGTTCTGCCTGACCTTCGAGACGGCCTTCTTCGCCCGGCACGGGTTCGCGCCGGCCGACGAGGTGCTCGTCGACGCCCGGGTGCAGGAGGAGCTGCTGCGCTCGCACGACGAGGGCGTGGCCGAGTTCCTCGACCTCGCGCACGTGCGCCCCAACACGCTGGGCAACACCCGGATGCTCAAGGTCCTCTAGGTGCGCTGGAGCGGGATGCGCAGCGGGCCGGTCTCCTTGGCGTGCTGGCGGCGTCCGAGCAGGCGGTAGAGCAGCCGGACCGGCGCCGGCACGCGGGTCAGGAAGGCCGCGCGCTCAGCGTCGTCGGCGTCCTCGAGGATGTGGGCGAGGGTCACCAGGCGGCGGCGCGGCGCGATCGCCGCCAGGCCGCGCTCCCCGAGCTCGTCCCACTCGGCCTGGGTGAAGCAGCCCGCGACCAGCGGCAGGACCTCGCGCTCCTCCTCGTCGAGGTGCTCGACGACGGCCGCGTGCAGCTGCTCGAGCACCTGAGCGAGCGCCTCGCCCCGGCCCGCGTCGCCGCCCCAGGCCGCGAAGCCGAGCTCTGCCTGCTCCGACAGCGCGGCGACCCGCTCGTGCTGTGCCTCCATCCGGTCGACCAGCTCCTGCTGCAGCAGCACGCGGGTGCGCAGTCGCGGCCACACCAGGTCGTCCTCGCCGCTGTGGTGGTGGTGCAGGAAGCCGAGCAGCTCCTCGCCGTGCGCGCGCAGCCGCACGGGGTCGGGGGCGGACCGGACCAGCTGGGGCAGCAGCGCCAGCTCGCGGCGGAACACCCGGTGCACCAGCACCATGTCGTGCGTGTCGAGCAGCGTCGTCGTCATGGCGAGACCCTGCACCCGGTGGCGCGGGCGCGGCTACGGCCCCTTCAGGCCACCTGCTCCTGGTCCGCTGTGGCCAGGTCGTCGTCGCCCAGGGCGGCCGCGGCGTCCGCACTGCTGGCGTCGCCGAGCCGCTCGAGCAGCAGCGCCTCGGCCAGGCACGCCCGCTCCCACATCCCGAGGTGCAGGCTCTCGTCGATGCCGTGCCACCGCGACGCCGGGTCCCCGACGCCGGTGACCAGGACGGCCGCGCCGGGGTAGGCGCGGGCGAACTCGGCGATGAACGGGATCGAGCCGCCGATGCCGGCCTCGACCGGCGCGTTGCCGTACGCCTCCTCGAACGCACCGCGTGCGACGTCGTACGCCGCGCCGACGGTCTCGAGCGCGAACGGCGCGCCGACGGCCCCCGGCGTCACCTCCACCTGGCACCCCCACGGCACGTGCTGCCGGAGGTGGGCGGTCAGCGACGCCAGCGCCTCGTCGGGGTCCTGTCCGGGCGCGAGGCGCAGGCTCAGCTTGGCCCGTGCCCGCGGCAGGAGCACGTTGCTCGCGGACTCCGTGCTCGGGACGTCCATGCCCAGAACGGCGAGCGCCGGGCCGTG
>JAOPWW010000482.1 GCA_025965495.1 Frankiales bacterium | reverse complement strand
CGGCCGCACCGGCTGCACCCGCAGCGCCGCCCGCCCCCGGGTGGGCCGAGGGCACGGCCCCGACCGCCGGGCCGCCGTGGGGTCCCGACCCGCCCGTCCCAGCGGGCACGACACCGTCGATCACGCCGTCCGGCGACGGCCCCGCGCCGGGGACGGGAGGCTGGCCCGGGTGGACGGTGCCGGGCACACCGGGCACACCGGGCACGCCCGGCCGCGGGCCGGACGGCACGACGGGCCGACCGCCGTCCGGTCCCCAGACGCTGGTCGCGCCCACCGGCGCGCGAGGAGGCCGCCCGGGGAGCCCGAGGACGGCCGTGTCGCCGCCGTGGGAGCCGGTGGCGGGAGCAGGTCCGGTCGGACTGCCGCCCCCGGCGCTCGGCGCGGTGTACCCGCTGCCCGTGCCCCCGGCGCCGCCCGTCCCTCCGCCGGTGCCGCCCCCACCCGTCCCGCCGCCCGTGCCGCCGGAGTCCGGCGCGTACCGCACGGTCGCGTCCTGGACGGACCTGTTCGACGTCGTGAACGACGACTCCGCGTGCCCGACGCTCGAGGCTGCGGCCTGCTCACGGGCGGCCATGGCAGCGTTGCGCTGCAGGACGGCCGAGTCGTACTGCTGCTTCTGGCTGGCGTAGGTCGTGGCGCCCGAGGGCCCCGTCGGCGCGGTCGGCGCAGTGGGCTCGCCGGGCACCGCAGGGAGCGCCTGGTAGTCCGTCCGGGCCTGCTGGATCGTCCCGGCCGCGTCGTCGAGGGAACTGGCCACCTGACGCATGGCCAGGCTGCGCTGCTCCACCGACGTCGCCAGGTCGGCGAAGGCGGCGATCGCGGTGCTGGCCGCCGGCCCCTGCCACGCCTGCCCCAGGTCGTCCCGTGCACTGCGCAGCGCCTCGGTGACCAGGTCCAGACCCGTCGCCATCGCCGTCCACTCGGACGAGGCCTGCTGCACCAGGCCGGGGTCGCCGACGAGGATCTTGAGCAGCTCGGCCTCGTGCGGACCGACCGGCCCGCCTCCTGCGCCGTCAGTGGGCAGCATGGGTCACGGTCCTTCGCTGGGCGTCGAGGGGGTGGAGGTCAGGGCACCGCTGCCGGAGGGCGCGGGAGCGGACGAGACGGTACGAGCACGGCTCCGCAGCAGGACCGCGGCAGCCGCGACCACGAGGGCCAGCAGGCCTGCTCCGACCACGAGCAGGACCGGCGACGTCCCGTCGCGCCCCCGGGCCGGCTTGGGGGCGGCCACGGCGGGGGACGCCGTGGCCGGGGGTGCGGCGGTCGGCGTGTGCGGTCCGGACCCGGGCCGGAACCCCGGCTGGTGGGCCAGCAGGTACTCGTAGGACTCCTCCGGGTCCAGGGTCCCGGCGAGGTCCTGCAGCCGCTGGGCCGGCTCGAGCAGGTCGGCGCTGATACCGCGGAACGGCAGGTGGTCGGGCCACTGGCCCGGGTCGGAGGCGAGCATCCGGGTGAGGCTGGCGTTGCCCCAGCCGTTCACGGGACTGAAGTGCAGGCCGGGCGTCGTCGTGGTGCGCAGGACGTGCTGGACGAGCTGGGCCGAGGTGGCGTGCGGGTAGCGGCTGTGGAGCACGGCGACCATGCCGGCGACGATCGCCGTCGCGGGGGAGGTGCCGGTGCCGGTGCCCCGCGAGGACCAGTGCCCGGCCCGGTCGACCGACCCGGAGCTCACGTCCACCCCGGGAGCGGCCACGCTCACCGCGCCGTCCGCAGCGTCCGGCCACGGGGCGCCCTCGGCGTCGCACGCCGTCACCGCGATCACGCCGCCGATGCCGGCGGGGTTGCCCAGGCTGTCAGGACCGCCGACCGCGCCGACGACGACGACGCCGTGGTCGAGGGCGTAGTCGACCGCGGTGACGATGTCCGAGCCGCCCATCGTGAGGGACATGGACAGGACGTCGACGCCGTCGTCGACGGCCTGCCGCACGGCCAGGCCCGCGAGCTGGCTCTGCTGGGTCGCACCGACCGCCCCGTAGGACTGGTGGCACTCGAAGAAGTCCGGGCGCTTGCCGTCGTCGATGGCGTACACCCGCAGGGTCGCGTCGGGCGCGACGCCGTGGATCCCGCTCCCGTCGGGGAGCGTCCCGTGACCGGAGCCGACCAGCAGCGCCGCCATGGACGTGGCGTGGAAGGTGTCCCTGCCGGGGGTGAGCGGGCTCTTGAGGCCGTCGCAGTACGACGCTCCCGCGACGACGTGCTGGCCGACCAGCTCGGCGGCCGTCGGGTCGACCGGCCCGTCGATCAGGCCGATCACCGCGCCCTTGCCGGTGGCGATGCGGTGGTTGTCGTCCATGTGGAGCGCCGTGTACCAGTAGGAGCCCTCAGGAGCTGCCGACGCCGGTCCGGCGAGCGGCAGCACGACGGCACCCGCGCAGAGCAGCGCCGCGCAGGCTCGCAGTGACCGGGTCGTCACAGGCGTCCGCTACTGGAGGCCGGAGTGGGTCGTCACGGGGAGCAGGTGGGTCGTCAACGGCGCGGGCACAGACCCCGGGACGGCGGCCTCGTCGGGGGCCGGTCCTGCGGGCGCACCGCGGTCCGCGCTCGGGCCCGAGCCGGGCAGGCCACCGCCTGCGGGGTGCGCCGGACGGGTCGGCAGCTCCGGGTGGCGCCCCAGCGCCTGCTGCTGGGCCTGCTCGGCCGCCGACGGGGCGTCGTGCTGGTGCGCCGCGAGCGCGAGCAGCGCGTGCCGGGCGTCGCCGTCCTGCGCCTCGTAGGTGTCGACGGTCTTCAGCAGCCGGTCCCGGAAGGTGGCGATGTCCTTGAGCACGCCCTGGAGCGTCTGGTGGAAGACGTCGTGCGCGGCGCGGTGGGTGTGGGCGAGGGCCTGTCCGCCGTGCGAGTGCCCGAACATGCTGGCGTCCAAGGGGGTGCCGGCGAACTGGCTGCTCGTGCTGGAGGCATCACCCTCGAGCGCGCCGAGACGGGTGCCGATGTCGCGGACGCCGTCCAGCGTCAGCTGGAAGACCTGGGCTGCACCGGGCTCGAGCACGAGGACCTCCTGGACGTCGGCGTGGTGGACGGCGTAGTGGGTGGGCGTGGTGGACGGGCGCCGACGTCCTGGACGTCGACGTTCGCCGGGCGAGCACGGGGGGCAGCTCGTCCGCAGGACGACCGGAGGAGCCGGTGGTCAGGGTGGCGGAGTGCGCGACCCTGACCACCGGCTCCCTGCCAGCGTCTGGCTAGGACCAGCGGTTGGCGTTGGCCTTGTCGGCACCCTGGTACTCGGAGTTGGAGGTCTCCACCGCGTGGCCGACGTCGGACAGCAGCTGCTGCATGTCCGTGATAGCCGCGGTCCACTGGGCCTTGGCGGTCTGGTAGGACGCGCTCGCGTCACCGGTCCAGTCCGCGCGCAGCGGCGCGAGGTCCTGGTCCAGGCGGTCCAGGCGGGACTGGAGGGCGTTCGCGCGGCTGCGGATGTCGGCCGCGGCCGTGCCCAGCGCCCCGAAGTTGACCTTGAGCTCACCGGAAGTCATGTCGTGTCCTCGCTTCTCGTCGTGGGGGTGGGTCTAGCCGAGCCGGCTGCCGAGGCGCGAGAACGAGGAGGCCTGGTCCTCGTCGCTCGTGTTGTACGTCGCCTCGGAGGCCCGCAGGTTCGCCTCGAAGGTGTCGAGCGCCTGGACGACCTTGCGGGTGTCGGTGTCCCAGCGGGCCATCACCGAGGTGAAGGCGGACGCGCCGCCGCCGACCCAGCCCGAGCTGATCCCGGACAGCTGGCCGCGCAGGCCGTTCATCTCGGTGTCGAGCTCGCGGCGCGCCTCGCTGACGAGCTTCGCGCCCTTCGTCAGCGCCTGGTCCTGCTTGGTGACCTCACCTGCCATGGGAGCCTCCCGGCCTTCTCCCGCGCGGAGCGGGTGGTTTCCTCCGGCCGGGCGGCCGGGGGACGAGCGTCGTGGGTGGAGCGGTGCCGACAATAAGGGCGCGCCCGCCGTTGTCACCCTGCCTGTGGACAACGTTCACCCGGTGTGGCGGGACCGGTCAGGAGACCCAGCCGCGGACGGCCTCGAGTCCGCCGGCCGCGACCAGGGCCGCTGCGGGCGCCAGCGCGATCCCGAGGGCCTCGGCGGAGTCGGCGGAGCGGGCCCAGCGGACCGACC
>JAOPWW010000479.1 GCA_025965495.1 Frankiales bacterium | reverse complement strand
TGGAGCAGCTGCCCGCCTCGGACCGGACCGTGCCCGCGCTGCGCGCCCGGCTGCCCCGGACGATGGCCCTGCGGGGCGACGGGCTCCCCCGGGTCGACGTCGCCCCCGGCGACCCCGCGCCGAGCAGCCGCAAGGGGCGGCAGGCCGAGACCAAGGCCCGCAAGCAGCTCGCGCAGGCCGGTCACGCCGTCGAGCAGCGCTGGCTCACCTCGCCGCAGGACGTCGCTGCCGCCCTGCCCGACCTGGAGCGGGTCCACCGGCTGCGCGACCTCGACGCCCGCGGCAGCAGCGCCCACGACGACCCCGACGTCCTGGCCTTCTACCGGGCCGTGGTGCAGGCCCACGCCGAGGCGGGCGAGGTCGACCTGCTGACCCTGCGCGTCGACGGCGACCTCGCCGCCTACGTCCTGGCCTTCCGCGACGGCGACGTCCTGCGGGTCTGGGACAACCGGGTCGCGCCGGCCTGGCGGCACGTCAGCGCGGGTCGCCTCGCGAACGCGCAGGCCCTGCAGCGGGTCGCCGAGGACCCGGCGTACCGGACGCTGGACTGGATGCGCGGCGAGGAGGCCTACAAGCTCTCCTCCGCCACCCGGGTCGACCGGACGCAGCACCTGCTGGCCTGGTCCTCGGGCGCCGCCCGCCTGCCCTACGACGCGCGGAAGCTGGCCAAGCGGGCGCGGGACCTGGTCCGCCCGGGGTCGTGACGCGCTAGGACGCGCCGCCGTGGCGGGCGATCGCGAGGCGGTAGACCGCCTCGAAGCCGTCCGCGGTCCGGCTCCAGGACAGGTCCCGGGCCCGCTCCGCACCGGCGTCGCCCAGCCGCGCCGCCGCCTCCGGGTCGGCCAGCAGGCCGGCGACAGCAGCCGCGAGCTCGCCCGGGTCGTCGGCGACCAGCACGTCGCGCCCGGAGACCAGGTCCAGCCCGTCGGTGGCCACCCGCGTGACGACCGAGGGCGCCCCGGCGGCCAGGGCCTCCAGCAGCTTGTTCTTCACGCCCGACCCGCCGCGCATCGGGCACAGGTAGGCGCCTGCCTCCCACAGGTGCGGCCGGACGTCGTCGACCGTGCCGGTCACCTCGACGTGCGGGCCGGCCAGCGCCCGGACCTCCGGAGCGGGGTCGCGGCCCACGACGCGCAGCCGCACCCCCGGGCGCCGCTCGCGCAGCGCGGGCAGGACCTCGCGCGCCGCGAACACCGCCGCCGTGACGTTCGGCGGGTAGCTCATCGCACCGGAGAACACCACGAGGTCGGGGTCCCGCGGGCCGGCGTCCGCGGGCCGGCCCCAGCGGTCGGCGTCGACGCCGTTGGTCACCACGCTGGGCTCCACCGTGGTGCCCGAGGCCCGGAGCAGGTCGGCGTCGCGCTCGGTGACGACGACGACGGCGTCGTTGCGGGAGTACGCCTCGCGCTCGAAGCGCAGCATCCGCGAGAGCTCGCGGCGCGAGAGGTAACGGCGGACCGGGTTCGCGGCCACGGCGAGGTCGGCCTGCCAGTTCGGGCCGGAGGCGTCCAGGGGCACGATGACCGACGGGCAGGACGTGACGTCGGCGAGCTCGGCCAGCCAGCCGGGCGTCAGGTGGACGACGTCGGGGCGGTACCGGGCGACGGCCTCGCGCACGGCCTCGGGCAGGCCGGAGGAGGTGACCTGCTCGGCCAGCACCGGCCGGCGGCTGACCACCGTCGCGAGCTCCTGGCGCAGGCGTCGGCGGCGCCCGCCTGCCGCCGGGACGGTCACGAGCGTGCTGCAGACCGTGGGGGCGGCGGCGAGGTCGTCCCCCTCGCGGACGACGGCGACGAGCACGACCTCCACGCGCTGGGAGAGCTCGCGCAGCAGCCCGGCGAGCTGCAGGCGCAGGCCGTCGCGGGCGGGCAGCGGGTAGGCGGTGGTCGCCACGAGGACGCGCAGGGCAGGCTCCTCGGGTCGGCCCGTCGAGGCCTCGTGTCCAGCGTGGGTGCCGAGCGTACCGGGGCGCGTGCCCCCGGCGCGTCAGACCGTGCGGAGCAGAGCCCCTGTCAGGGGCGCCAGGACCACGGAGGTCACGCGGGCACCGGCGGCGTCGACCATCGTGCGGCCCAGCGCGACGGTCACCGGCGAGGAGCTCGGGTTGACCAGGGCGGTGCCGGCGGTGAAGTCCCGCCGGAAGGCGGCGCCCACGGCGGTCCGCCGGCCGAGCGGCTGACCGAGGTCGGTGGCGACGACGGCGTCGAAGGGGTCGTCGCGGTCCTTGAGCTCGACGGCCTGCAGCGAGCCGCTGGCCCCGCCGTCCCACGCCATCAGCCACGACGCCCGGACCCAGGCCGCGGCCGAGGCGTCCCCGGCGGCGATGCTCGAGGTGGCGGTGTGGATGCGCCCGGCCGCCTCGGTGCGCTCGATCTCCTGCACCCGGCCGAGCCAGTCGGCGCCGCCGTAGCGGGTGCCGTCGTTCCACAGGAACGAGTGCTCGTGGTTACCGCCGGACAGCAGGGCGGTCCAGCGGTCCCACGTCTCGGGCGAGGCGTCACTGATGTTGCCGAGCACGAGCCTGCCGTCGGCCTTGAGCGCCGGCCCGACGGCGGCCAGGAAGCTGCCGGTCGCGGCCGCGTAGGCGTCCTTGGTGCGGTACTTCGCAATGGTGCGGCCCTGCAGGTACCACTCGGGGCTGGCCATGACGTTGTCGATGACGACGCCGTCCCAGGGCCCGCCGGCGAGGTCGGCCCGGACGCCGGCGAGCCAGGCCGCCTGGTAGCCGGGCTCGGCGAGGTCCATCCACCAGTGACCGGCCCAGGGCCACTCCATCCGGGCGCCGGTGGTGTCGGTGAGGAACCACGAGGGGTGCGCCTGGGCGGCCGCGTAGCCGACACCGGTCGGCAGCACGGCGTCGTCGACGCCGCCGTGGCTGGCGTAGCTGCGGGTGGACGAGGCGTCCTTGTACATGAGGACCCGCAGGCCGGGGTGGGCGGCCTTGAGCCGGCGGGCGGCGTCGGCCTCCCAGGCGTTCAGCTCGACGACGCCGTACGCCTCGGTGTGGGTGAGGCGGGCGGCCTGGCCGGCGAAGGCGGTCGCGGCCAGCGAGTGCACCACGGGGGCGGGCTGCACGGGCGCCTCCGAGGGAGCGACGGGAGGTGCGGTCACGGGCAGTGTCGCGGGTGCCGCCACCGGTGCCGCCACCGGAGCAGTCGTGGTCGGCGCCGTCGCCGGCGTGGTGGGCGCGACGACGGTGGGGGCTGCCGCGGCGGGAGCCGGGACGACGGCCACCGGGGCGGCTGCGGGGACGGCCGGCAGGACCGCGGAGACGGCACCCGACGGCGTGCCCGGGAAGACCGAGCCGGACGGGACGGGCGGTCCGAGGACCGGTCGCCCGACGGGCCGCGGCGCGACGGCCGGCAGGTGCGGCCG
>JAOPWW010000465.1 GCA_025965495.1 Frankiales bacterium | reverse complement strand
ACGCCGAAGAACTCCTGCGTCAGCTTGAGCATGATCGGCTCGTCCTCCTCGGGGACCCCGAAGAGGGACATGATCACGTGCAGCGGGTAGCCGAGGGCGAAGTCCGCACAGAAGTCGACCTCGCCGTCCTTCGCGAGCACCTGCTCGATCGCGTTGACGGCGATCTCACGCATGTCGCCCTCGAAGCGCTTCACGTTGCGCGGCATGAACCACTGGTTCGCGATCGCCCGGATCTTGGTGTGCTCCGGCGCGTCCATGAAGACCGGGGATTCCATGGCGCGGTAGGTGCCGCCGGTGAGGCTGGCGACGAACGCGTCGGACGGCTGGTCGTTGAGGATCGGGTTGTGGTTGGTGCTCGAGAAGATCTCGGGCTGGCGCTCGATCTCCATGAGGTCGTCGTACTTGCTGACGAGCCAGAGCTCGTCGTAGTTGTCGAGCTTGGCCTTGGCGAGCGGCGCGTTCTTGCGCAGCCACGCGTAGGCGGGGAAGGCGATGTTCTCGTGGTCCTTGTAGGACGCGGGGAGGATCGCGGCCTCGGCGACCTCGGTGGGGATGTCGTACGCCTTGTCGACGGTGGTCATGCAGGTCTCTCCAGGTGATCGCGGCGTGCGCGGGCGACGCGAGGCGCCGTCCGGGCCTGGTGCAGGTCGGGTGGGGGCGGGCGTCTACAGGTAGACGGACTGCACGGTCTGGTAGGCGGCGAGGCCCTCGGGGCCGAGCTCGCGGCCGAGGCCGCTGGCCTTCACGCCGCCGAAGGGCGCCGTCGGGTCGGGCAGGTAGCCGTTGATGCCGATGGTGCCGGTGCGGATCTTCTTCGCGACCTCGACGCCGTGGTCGTGGTCGGCCGTCCAGACGGTGCCGCCGAGCCCGAAGTCGGAGTCGTTGGCGATCGTGATGGCCTCGGCCTCGTCGCCGTAGGGGATGATCGACAGCACCGGGCCGAAGATCTCCTCCTGCGCGATGGTGTAGCCGTTGTCGACGTCGGCGAAGACGGTCGGGTCGACGAACCAGCCGGTGTCGCGGGGACGGCCGCCACCGGTGGTGATGCGGGCGCCCTCGCTCTTGCCCTTGGCGATGTAGCTCTCGACGCGGTCGCGGTGGCGCGAGCTCGACATCGGGCCGATCTGGGTGGTGGGGTCGAGCGCGTCGCCGATCCTCATGGAGGCCGCGAAGCCGGTGAAGGTGTCGACGACCTCCTGGTAGCGGGAGCGCGGCGCGAGGATGCGGGTGCCGAGGTAGCAGGCCTGACCCTGGTTCGCGAGGGTCGCGGTGAAGAGCTTCTCGCCGATCGCCGCGAGGTCCAGCGAGGCGTCGTCGAGGATGATCGCGGCGGACTTGCCGCCGAGCTCCAGGGTCACGGGGCGCAGCAGACGGCCGCAGGTCTCGGCGATGGAGCGGCCGGCGGCCGTGGAGCCGGTGAAGGCGACCTTGTCGATGCCGGGGTGCTGCACCAGGTAGGCACCGACCTCACGCCCCGCCTGCACGATGTTGATGACGCCCGCCGGGATGCCTGCGGCCTGGACCGCCTCCGCGAACAGGTAGCTGTCGAGCACCGTCTCCGGCGAGGGCTTGATGACCAGCGTGCAGCCGGCCGCCAGGGCGGGCGCGTACTTGAACGCGGCCAGCGCCTGCGGGAAGTTCCACGGGACGATGGCGCCGATGACGCCGATCGGGGAGCGGCGCACGAGGGTCGAGCCGCCGAGCATGCCGGGGCGGACCTCGTCCTGCGGGTTGCTCAGCAGGCCGGCGTAGTAGCGCAGCAGCAGGGGCGGGAAGACGGCTTCCAGTGCGCCCGAGACGGCGACGGGCATGCCGTTCTGCATGCTGACGCGCTGGGCCATCTCGCCCGCGCGGCTCTCCATCTCCTCGGCCAGCCTGACCATGGTGGCGGCCCGCTTCGCCGGCTCCCAGGAGCTCCAGCCGTTCGGGTCGTCGAAGGCGGCGCGCGCGGCGTCGACGGCCTTGTCGACGTCGGCCTCCAGGGCCTCCGGGACCGAGCCGATCGACTGCTCGGTGCTCGGTGAGACCAGCTCGAACGTCGAGGTCGACGAGGGTGCCGTCAGCTCTCCACCGATGAAGAGCTTGTCGTAGGTGATGGTCACTGCTGTCCTCCAGCTCCGGCCGCGGGTGGCGGCGTCGTCCTGGTCGCGTCGGCGACCCGGTGTGAAGGGGATCACGCGTGTGACGCGGGTCGCTGTACAGGAACTGGACGATCTGTCCCGGGTCAGGCGAGCGGCCAGCCGGCGCGCACCGCGCGCTTGTCGACCTTGCCGCTCGCGCTGACCGGCAGGTCGTCGGTGAGCAGCCACCACTGCGTCGGGACCTCGAAGCCGGCGAGCAGGCCTGACACGTGGGCGCGGAGCTCCTCGACGGCGACCGAGGTCCCCTCGTGCACCTGGACTGCGGCCGCCACGACCTCGCCGTACTCGTCGTCGGGCAGCGCCACGACCGCCGCCGCGGCGACACCGGGGTGCGTCCCGAGAGCCGCTTCGACGTGGGCGGCGGCGACGTTCTCCCCGCCCCGGATGACGACGTCCTTGCTGCGGCCGGTCAGGTAGAGCAGCCCGCCCTCGACCCGGCCGACGTCGCCCGTGTGCAGCCACCCGTCCTGGTCGAGCAGACCGGCGGCGGACCCACCCCAGTAGCCCAGCATCTGGCTCGGGGTGCGCACGACGATCTCGCCGCAGCCGTCGGGTCCGGGGGCGAGCACGCGGACCTCGGCGAGGGGGACCGGCCGCCCCGCGGTGTCGGGGTGGTCCACCATGAGCGCCCCCGAGGCGCTGGTGATCGTCCCGCCGGCCTCGGTGAGGCCGTACACCGTCGAGACGCCGCGGGCCGCCTGGGGGAAGGCGGCGCGCATCCGCTCGAGCAGCCGCGGGGACACGGGGGCTCCGCCCAGCGAGACCGAGCGCAGCGAGGCCAGGTCGCGTCCCGGGAGGGAGGGCTCGGCCAGCACCCGCACGACCATCGTCGGCACGGCGCCCCACACCCGGACGCGCTCGCGCTCGAGCAGGTCCAGGACCTCGCGGGCGTCGAAGCCGGAGGACAGGAACACCACCGTGCTCGCGGTCAGCAGGGACAGCAGCAGGGGCTGCAGGCCGCCCACGTGGAAGAGCGGACCGCTCAGCAGGGTGACGGTGGGAGGCCGCGAGAGGTCGAGCTCGTGGGGGAGCCGGCCGGCGACGTCGAGCAGGGCGTGCAGGTTCAGCACGACCGACCGGTGCGCCAGAGCCACGGCCTTGGCCGCCCCCGTGGTGCCCGCGGTGGGCAGGACGACGGCAGGCTCGTCCTCACGGTCGGGGTCACCCGCAGGCAGCGGCAGGCGCTCCGGCCCGGGCGCCTCGGCCCAGGTCCGGAGCGTCGCGACGTCCAGCACCAGAGCGCGCGAGGACGGGTCAAGCAGGGGCCGCGACCGCTCGTCGACGACGACGACGGCCGGGTCCGTCAGCCGCACGACGTGGCGCACCTCCGCAGCGCTCCAGCTGGTGCCGCCGGGCACGGGGACGGCGTCGGCGTGGAAGGCGGCGAGCAGCGCCACGACCCACTCCGGGCTGTTGCCGGCGAGGAGGAGCAGGCGCTCGCCCGGCTCCAGCCCGGCCGCGCGCAGGCGGGCCGCGACGTGCGGCACGGCGTCCAGGACCTGCCGGTAGGTCAGGCGCCTGGGCCCCTGCACGAGGAAGTCCCGGTCGGCCCAGCGCTCGGCCTCGGCGAGGAGGTGGGCGGCGTGGTGGAGCCGCGGCTCGTAGACGAGGAAGGGGGGACGGGTGCTGCGCCGCAGCACGTCCCTGCCCCACGCGACGCCGTCCACTGTCCTCCGTACCACCTCGGGATGCTCGCCCTCTCGATGTTCGACACCTGGAGGACCCGTCACCTACCGTGCCACGGTGTCGAGGCCCGAGCAGCAGCGGACGGCGGTCACCGGCCCTGCCGGAGCCCCCGCCGGGCGGCGCCGTCCGGCTGCCCCCGGTCCTGCCGTGCTGTACCGGTCACCGGGACAGGACCTGTCGGTGCACGGCCTGCGCTCGCACCCTGCACCCGTGCGGTGCCTCGGATGACCTCGTCCCCTGACGGGCGACCTGCGCTCGAGGACTTCCTCGCCTCCGCCGAGCGCTGGCTCGAGAGCCGCTACGCGCGGCGCACCAGCACCGGGCCGCGCCCGTTCGTGTGGGGCGAGGGCTCCGACGACGTCCGCGTGTTCCAGGAGCCCGACCCGGCGGAGGAGGCGGAGGCGCTCCCTCGCATCCGAGCGTGGCGCAAGGCTCTCTGGGACGCCGGCTTCGCCTGGGTCGACGGTCCTCCCGAGCTCGGTGGCGCAGGTCTGCCGCGGTCCTACGCACGGGCCTTCGAGCAGCTCACGCGCCGTTTCGAGGTGCCCGGCGACTCCGCGCTCGCCGTCAGCCTGGGCATGATCGGCCCGACGGTCCAGGAGTTCGGCACCGAGGAGCAGGTCCGCGCGTTGCTGCCCGCCCTGCGCGCCGGTGACCTGGTCGCCTGCCAGCTGTTCTCCGAGCCCGACGCCGGCTCCGACCTCGCCTCCGTGCGCACGCGTGCGGTGCGCGACGGCGAGGAGTGGCGCGTCTCCGGCCAGAAGGTGTGGGCGTCCGGTGCGCACCTGGCCGACGTCGGTGTCCTGCTGTGCCGCACCTCGGACGGGGCGCGGCACAGCGACCTGACGGTGCTGCTGGTCGACATGCACGCCCCCGGCGTCCTGGTGCGTCCGCTGCGTCAGATGACCGGCGGCTCCGCCTTCAGCGAGGTGTTCCTCGAGGACGTCCTGGTGCCCGACGCCCGGCGCCTGGGCGCCGAGGGCGGGGGCTGGCGCGTCGTGATGACCGTCCTCGGCCACGAGCGGGGGGTGCTCGGGGCCTCGCCCTACGGCGGCGCCGGCATCCTGTCGACCGAACGGCTGGTCGCCCTCATGCAGCACATGGCGCGCGACGACGACCCGGCCGTGCGCCTCGCGTTCGGCGAGCTCGTGGCCAGCCTGCGCGCCGCCCGCGCGCTGCAGCAGGTCCAGGGCGCGCGCGCCGCGCGGGGGACCCACGTCCCGGCGGCGTCCGGCCTGAACAAGCTGGCGCTGGCGGACAACATGGCGCGGCTCAGCGCCTTCGTCTCCCAGGTGCTCGGGCCGCGCATGCTCGCCGACACCGGCGAGTGGGGGACCTGGGCCTGGAACGCCGTCGTGCTGGGTGCCCCGGGCTTCCGCATCGGCGGCGGTACCGACGAGATCCTCAAGAACACCCTGGCCCAGCGCGTGCTCGGGCTGCCGCGCCCCACCTGACCTCTGCCCGACCCGAGCTCTCCCACCTGCTGATCCCACCGGAGCGACCTGCATGGCCCCTGACCTGGTGCTCACCGAGGAGCACGCGGCCCTGCGCGCCTCGGTGCGGGGCCTGCTCGAGCGCGGTGTCGACCACACCGTCCGCCGGGACGGCGAGGTCCAGGGCTTCGACCGGACCGTGTGGGAGCAGGTGTGCGCGGCCGGTCTCACCGGCCTCGAGGTGCCGACGGGTCACGGTGGCTCAGGGGCCGGTCCGGTGGAGAGCTGGATCGTCCTGGAGGAGACGGGTCGCGCCCTGTACGAGGGGCCCTACCTGCCGGTGCTGCTCAGCACGCTCGCCCTGCTCGGCTCGGAGGACGAGCAGGCGTGCGCCGACCTGCTGCCCGGGCTGGTCTCCGGCAGCACCGTCGCGACCCTCGCGGTCGCCGGCCCGGAGGGCGACTGGTACGACCACGGCGAGGTCATGGCGTCCCCGGGCGAGGGCGGCTGGTCGCTGCAGGGCGCACGCCACTTCGTGGTCCACGGGGCGAACGCCGACCTGCTGCTCGTCTTCGCGCAGGCGCCGCGCGGGCCCTCCCTGTTCGCCGTGGTGGCCGACGACCCGCGGGTGGAGGTCCTGGCGCTCGAGTCGCTCGACCTGACCCGGCCGCTCGCGACGGTGCGGCTCCACGACGCCCCCGCACGCCTGGTCGGCGTCGAGGGCGGCCTTGTCGACCGGGTCGACCACCTGCGGCTGCGCGCGCTGGCCGCGCAGGCCGCTGAGCAGGCCGGCGGTGCGCAGTGGTGCCTGGCCACGAGCGTGCGCCACGCGGCGACCCGCGAGCAGTTCGGCCGGCCGATCGGCAGCTTCCAGGCCGTGGCCCACCGGTGCAGCGAGATGCTGCTGCAGGCGGAGCTGGCCGGTGCTGCAGCGCAGGTGGCCGCCGCCACGGTCGTCGCGGACCCCGTGGCCTTCCCGGCAGCCGCACTCGTCGCCGCCATCACCGCGACCAAGGCCTTCGTCTGGACGACCGCGGAGACGGTGCAGGTGCTGGGCGGGACCGGCTTCACCTGGCAGCACGACGCCCACCTGTACTTCCGTCGCAGCCGCAGCGCGGCGCAGCTGTTCGGCGCGGTCGACCAGCACGCCGCCGCGCTCGCCGTCCTCCTCGGCGCGTGAGCCGAAGGCGGTGCGCGGCCTTCCCTCACCGGCGGTAGCCTCCCCGGGTGGCGAGCTCACGACGACGTCCTGACCCGGCGGGTGAGGACGCCGTCGAGCAGGTGCGCGCGCTGTGGGAGAGCCGCGGACTGCCGGCCCCGGACCACGTGGCGGCCATGACGGCGCTGCTGCGCGTGCACGCGCTGATGACCCTGGAGATCGACCGGGTGCTCAAGGGGCACGGCCTGACGCGGACCGCCTACCTGGTGCTCGTCACGCTGCAGGTGTCCCGCGACCCGGGTCGCCCGCTCGGCCAGCTGAGCAAGCACCTGCTGGTCCACCCGACCACCGTCACGCTCGTGATCGACCAGCTGGAGCAGGCGGGTCTGGTCGTGCGCCGGGCGCACCCCTCCGACCGCCGTGCGGTCTTGGCGCAGCTGACGCCGGAGGGCCGCACCGCGGTGGACCGGGCCACCCGCGACCTGGCGGAGACCGGGTTCGGCCTCGGCGACGTCGACGTCCCGCTGCTCGCGCAGGTCACCCGCGACCTGCGCGAGGTGCGGACCGGCGCGAGCGCGGCCGCGACGTCGTCGCCTCCCGGCGCGGCCTGACCCGGCCCCACCGGCCGGGTCAGACCGGGGCGCCTGCCGGTGCTTGCGCCGCGACGAGGTCGAGCGCGACGTCGACGATCATGTCCTCCTGGCCGCCCACGAGCTTGCGCCGTCCGGCCTCGAGCAGGATCGCGCGCACGTCGACGCCGTACTGCGCCGAGGCGGCCTCGGCGTGCCGCAGGAAGCTCGAGTACACGCCGGCGTAGCCGAGGGTGAGCGTCTCGCGGTCCACCCGCACCGGGCGGTCCTGGAGCGGACGGACCAGGTCCTCGGCCGCGTCCTGCAGGGCGAACAGGTCGCAGCCGTGCTCCCAGCCGTACAGGTTCGCCACCGCGACGAAGGGCTCGAGCGGGGCGTTGCCGGCGCCGGCACCGTGGCCGGCCAGCGCGCAGTCCACCCGAGTCACACCGGCCTGGACCGCGACGACGGAGTTGGCGACCGACAGGGAGAGGTTCTCGTGCGCGTGGATGCCGATCTGCGTCGACTCCTGCAGGACGTCGCGGTAGGCGAGCACCCGGTCGCGGACGTCGTCCATGGTGAGCCGTCCACCGGAGTCGGTGACGTACACGCAGTGCGCGCCGTAGGACTCCATCAGCCCCGCCTGCTGGGCCAGCAGCTCCGGCGGAGCCATGTGGCTCAGCATCAGGAAGCCGGACACGTCCATCCCGAGCTCGCGGGCCTTCTCGATGTGCTGGGCGGAGACGTCGGCCTCGGTGCAGTGCGTGGCCACCCGGACCGACCGCACCCCGAGCGCGTAGGCGTGCTCGAGCTCCGCGATGGTGCCGATGCCGGGGAGGAGCAGCGTGGTCAGGACGGCCCGCTCGAGGACGGAGGCCGCCGCCTCGATCCACTCCCAGTCGGTGTGCGAGCCGGGCCCGTAGTTGAGGCTGCCGCCGGCGAGGCCGTCGCCGTGCGCGACCTCGATCGCGTCGACGCCGGCCTTGTCGAGAGCGCTGACGATCTCGGCGACCTGGGCGGGCTCGATGCGGTGCCGCATGGCGTGCATGCCGTCCCGGAGGGTCACGTCCTGGACGTACAGCTTCGGGGGAGTGGGGGCGCTCACCGGGCCACCTGCGCGGGGACGCGCACGAGGCGGGCGGCGACGGCCTCGGCGGTCCGCAGGGCGGCCGACGTCATGATGTCGAGGTTGCCGGCGTAGGCGGGCAGGTAGTGCGCGGCGCCCTCCACCTCGAGGAAGACGGTCACCTTCGTCGTCACCCTCGTGCCGGCGTCGGTCATCAGGGTGTGGACCGGCTCGCCCTCGGGGACCGGCGTGAACTGGACCTCCTGCTTGAGGCGGTAGCCGGGGACGTAGTCCCGCACCCGCTCGGCCATCTGCCGGACCGACTCGCGGATCGCGTCGTGGTCGGCGTCGCCGATGAGGCAGAGCACGGTGTCGCGCATGATCAGCGGCGGCTCGGCCGGGTTCAGGACGATGACCGCCTTGCCCTTGCGGGCCCCACCGACCGCCTCGATCGCGGCCGCCGTCGTCTCGGTGAACTCGTCGATGTTGGCCCGGGTGCCGGGGCCGGCCGACTTCGAGGCGATGGACGCCACGATCTCGGCGTAGGGAACCGGCGTGACGGCGGAGATCGCGGCGACCATCGGGATGGTGGCCTGGCCCCCGCACGTCACCATGTTGAGGTTGTCCACGTCGGCAGCGAGGTGCTCCTCGAGGTTCACCGGGGGCACCACGTAGGGGCCGATCGCGGCGGGCGTCAGGTCGATCAGCTTCTTGCCGTACGGCGCGAGCTTCGCCGCGTTGGCCACGTGGGCCTTGGCCGACGTCGCGTCGAACACGATGGCGATGTCCGCGAAGCCGTCCATCGCGATGAGCCCGTCGACGCCGTCCGACACGACGGGCACGCCCAGCCGGGCTGCGCGGGCGAGGCCGTCCGAGGCCGGGTCGATGCCGACCATGGCCCCCATCTCGAGGGTCGTCGACAGACGGAGGACCTTGATCATGAGGTCCGTGCCGATGTTGCCGGAGCCGATGACGGCCACCTTGGTCGTGCTCATGCGTCCGCCCCGGACGAGAACCGGGCGGTCACGGTCCCGAGCACGCTGAGCTCGGCGGTCACGGTCGTGCCCGGGACGACCGGGACCATCGGGCCGAGCGCACCGGACAGCACCACCTGGCCGGCCCGGAGCGGCTGTCCCAGGTCGCGCGCGGTCTGCGCGAGCCAGCGCAGGGCGTGGAGCGGGTCGCCCAGGCAGGCGGCGCCGGTGCCGGACGACACCTGCTCGCCGTCGACATGCAGGGTCATGACGACGTCGACGGGATCGAAGTCGCTGAGCGGCACCCGGCGCTCACCGAGCACGTAGAGCGCGCTCGAGGCGTTGTCGGCGACGGTGTCGGTGATGCGGATGTCCCAGCCGCTCACCCGGCTGTCGACGATCTCCAGCGCGGCCACCGCGTGGTCGACGGCGGCGCGGACGACGTCGGGCGTGAGGTCCGGGCCGTCCAGGTCGGCGGCCAGGACGAAGGCGATCTCGGCCTCCACCTTCGGCTGCAGCAGCCGGTCGGTGGAGACGGCGCCCGGGCCGGACACGTCCATGTCGGCGAACAGGACGCCGAAGTCGGGCTGGTCGACGCCGAGCTGCGCCTGCACGGCGGGGGAGGTCAGGCCGATCTTGCGGCCGACCACGCGTCGGCCGGCGGCGAGGTGGCCCTCGACCACGCGCTGCTGCACGGCGTACGCGAGGGCGACGTCGGTGTCGCCGAGGGTGTCGCGGACGGGGGCGCACGGGACGCCGTCGCGCTCGGCGGCGGTGAGGCGTGCCGCGGCCCGGGCGACGCAGGTGTCGCGGGAGGTGTCGGTCTCAGCGGAGGTCATCGGTGTCCTCGGTCTCGTGGGTGGCGCCAGGGTGGCCCAGCTCCCGGGCAGGTCGGGGGGCAGGTTCCGTCCGGTGGAACCAGCGGCAACCGGCCGGTTCCGCACCCCGGAACACCGGCTGGAAGGCCTCCGACGAGGGGTCGACTCTCCGGCGACGCCGACCGAGGAGAAGACCCGTGACCGAAGTGCAGGCAGTGCCGCCCCGTCTGGCTGTGGACGAGGCGAGGGCGCTCTCCTACGAGGTGGAGCAGTTCCTGTACGAGGAGGCGGAGCTGCTGGACACGTGGCGGCTGCCGGAGTGGCTGGACCTGTTCGCGGCGACCGGCGAGTACCTCGTCCCGGCCACCGACAAGCCCGACGGCGACCCGCGGCGCGACCTGTTCCTCGTCCAGGACGACCGCTTTCTGCTCGAGCAGCGGGTGAACTCGCTCATGAAGCGCTCCGCGCACGCCGAGTACCCGCACTCCCGCACCCGACGCTCGGTGACGAACGTGCGGGTCGCGCTGCTGCCGGACGGCCACCTCGCGATCCGGGCGACCTTCGCCGTCTTCCGCTTCCGCGGCGGCACGCTGGACACCTACGTCGGCCAGTACCGCCACGAGGTGGAGCGCGACGAGAGCGGTGCCTTCCGCTTCCTCGTGCGCAAGGCGGTCCTGGACCTCGCCGTGCTCCGTCCGCACGGCAAGGTGAGCATCATCCTGTGACGCCGCCGCAAGGGAGCCGGCTGCAGGGCAAGGTCGCCGTCGTCACGGGGGCGAGCCCGAACATCGGGGGAGCGCTGGCCTCCGGTCTGGCCGCGCACGGGGCGCGGGTGCTCTGCGCCGACCTGTCCGAGGAGGTCGCCCGCGCGAGCGCGCAGCGGATCGAGGACGCGGGTGGTGAGGCCTTCGCCCTGGCGGGCGACGTCACCGACCCGGAGCACGCCGAACAGGTGGTGGCCGAGGCCGTGCGCCGCTGGGGCAAGGTCGACGTCCTGGTCAACAACGCCGTGTTCTTCCACCAGCAGGGCGTCCTGGACATGAACCACGAGACGTTCCGCCGCCAGCTGGACGTGATCCTCGTCGGGTCCTTCCTGTTCACCAGGGCGGCGGCGAGGAGCATGATCTCCACCGGCACCGAGGGCAGCATCATCAACGTCCTGTCGACCGCCGGCTGGCAGGGGCAGCCGGGCAACGTCGGGTACTCCACCGGCAAGGCCGGTCTGATCAACTTCACCCGCTCGGTGGCGATGGAGCTCGCCGAGCACGGGATCCGGGTCAACGGCTTCACGCCGACGGCGACGGCGCCGACCGACCCCGAGGCGCGGGCGGCGATGGACGCGCTGCTGAGCCGGCCGAGCAGGAACCGGAACGACTACGCCGCGCAGCTGCCGCTCGGGCGCCTCCCGACGCCGGAGGACTACGTGGGCGCGGTCGTCTTCCTCGCCTCGGACGAGTCGGCCATGGTGACCGGCACCAGCATCACGGTCGACGGCGGCGCGACGGCGAAGTACTGGCCCTGGACGCCGCACCCCGCGTGACCGACGACGACAGCGAGGCGCACCGATGAGCCAGGCCCTCAGGATCGAGCCCGTCGAGGGGACGATGACGGCCGGGGACGGTGAGCACCGCGTCCTGGAGATCAGCCTGCCCGGGGTGCCGCGCGGGCTGGTGGTGCTCCTCTGCGACGACGGCGGCCTCGCAGGCCACGCGGGCGAGGTGCTGAACGACCTCGCGCACCACGGCTACGAGTCGCTCGCGGTCGAGGTGGCCGGGGACGGGCGAGGACCGCTGCCGCCGGACGCCGTGCTGGTCGCGCTGCAGGCGCTGCTGGCCCGGGCGGCGGAGCGGGGCTGGTCCCCGGAGCAGGTCGGCGTCCTCGGCGTCGGGTCCGGCGGGTTGCAGGCGCTCGTCGCTGCCGCACTCTTCGAGCTGGGTGCGGTCGTGAGCCTGTCGCCCACGCGTCGCGGCGGGGCCGTCGCGCTGCCGGACGTGGTCGCGACCGTGCGCACCCCCTGGCTCGGCCTGTTCGGCGCCGACGACCCCTCGGCCCCCGTGGAGGAGGTCCGTGCGCTCGGCCGCCGTCTCGAGGGCGCCTCCGACGTGTTCACCGCCGTCGTGCGCTACCCCGGCGTCGGGCGCGACTGGTACCGCAGCGACACCAGCGACGGCGTCAGCTACGCCGCCTCGTACGACGGCTGGGAGCGGGTGTTCGAGTGGCTGGGAGCCCGCGTCGCCCCGCGCCTGACGCCGCTCGCCGAGCAGTGGCGCGCCCACCAGGGCGCCTGACCGACAGCCCGGCGCGACGAGGGGGGGTGCGCGAGGCCTGCCACCCCCCTCGTCGTGCTCCGGACTACACGCTCGACGACTCCGGCTCCTGCGCCCGCGACGGGCTCGTGAACAGCTCCTCGAGCGGCGCCTTGGGCTCCGGCGGCAGGACCTCCCCCGTGATGATCGCGTTCCAGCGACGCCACCAGGCGCGCATCTGGAGCTCGTCCGACGTCGTGGTGACTTCCTTGTTCATGCCGCGGGAGATGTCGGACCAGGGCAGCTCGCGGACGCCGCCGAAGCCGACCTGGCAGGTCTCGAGCGCCTCCACGTCGTCCGGCGAGGCCAGGCCGCCCGGACCCCAGAACGTGAGGAAGTTGTCCAGGCGCTGCTTGCGCAGCTCGTCGCCCTCGTCAGGCGGTGCGAGCTCCCAGGCCGTGACCTCCATGTAGTCCGGCGACACGGGGTCGATCTTGCGGACCACGACGCCCATGACGAGGTCGACGATGACGAGGTTGGGGAAGATGACCAGGTTGCGGTTGCCCTGCATGCGGTCGACCCAGCCCTTGCCGTGCCGCTCGCGCAGCGCGGCGTGCCGTTGCTCGCGCTCCTGCGCGCCCTCCTCGGACAGGGGGCGCCCGAACAGGCCCTCCGTGGCGGGGGCACCGGCGATCACGGCGTGCCCGTTGCCGAGGTCGATGCTGCGCGAGGCGCCGAGCATGCTGGGGTCGACCGAGCCGCGGGCGGCCAGGACCATCTCGAAGTAGCGCTGGTGCGTGCTGACCGCGTGGTAGCCGTCGACGCTGTTCTCGACGAGCAGCTTCCAGTTCGCCTTGACCGAGTACTCGTGGGACCCCTCGAGGATCTCCATCCCGACCAGCGACTGGTCCGCGACGAGGTCGAGGTACTCGGTCGCGCCGGCGAGGTAGCTCCGCAGGTCCTCGAGGTCGGGGTCGAACGTCACGAAGACGAACCCGCGGTAGGAGTCGACCTGCGCGGGCGCGGCCAGGCCGGGGCGCTCGAAGTCCGGGCCGTAGGCCTCGTCGCCCGGCATGGACACCATGCGGCCGTCGATCCCGAAGCTCCAGCCGTGGTAGAAGCACGTCATGAAGCGGGCGTTGCCCGAGGGCTCGCGGCACAGCATGGCGCCCCGGTGCGGGCACGAGTTGACCCAGACCTTCAGCGCGCCCTTCGTGTCGCGCGCGAAGATGAGGGGACGCCCCGCGACGGTGCGGGTCTTGAAGTCGCCCTTCTTGCGCAGCTCGCTCTCGTGACCCAGGTACAGCCACGTGTGGTTGAAGACGAGGTCGCGCTCCTTGGCGAACACCTCGGGGTCGACCATGGCCCGGCGGCTCACGCGGAACCGCGGCATCTCCCGGTCGTCGATCACGTACTCGGACATGAGAACCCCTTCGTCTGCCGGTCCCGGCTGCGAGGAGGGTGCCGCACGCCACAGGCGCCGGCGCCGCCCGGTTCCAGACGTCGGAACCGCGCTGCGACCGCCGTCCCGGTTCCAGGGGCCGGGACGCGACCTGCGACGGACGGGGTGACCGCCGACACTCGGCGCACCTCCTGCGCAGCGCAGGGACGGTCGGCCGAAGGGGCAGCACGACGATGGAACGACGATTCGCCTGCACGACCGAGGAGCTGGAGAACGGCTCCACGATGACGCTCGAGTTCGACGAGCCGATCGCGCTGTACCGCACCGAGGACGGCGAGCTGTTCGCCACGCAGGACTCCTGCTCGCACGAGCAGTGGTCGCTCGGCGAGGACAGCGAGGTCGAGGGCAGCGAGGTCGTCTGCCCCCTGCACATGGCCCGCTTCGACCTCAAGACCGGCAAGGCGCTGTGCTTCCCGGCCACCGTCGCTCTGACGACCTACGCGGTCGAGGTGGACGAGGACGGGAAGGTGTACGTCCTCGCCTGAGGACGCGGTCCGCGCACGCGTCCTCCCGAGGACGCTCCGCCCGGACGTCGAGACCGTGCACGTCGTCGCCCGGCGCAGAGCGTGGGGGCAGGAGTGGAGGAACCGTGGCTGAGGTACTGGGGATCGGGCTCACGCACTACCCGATGCTGGCGGGTGCGGACACGCACATGGCCAACCTGCTCAAGAGCTCGCTGAAGGACCCGGACATCCCGGCGGAGCTCAAGGACCCCGCGTCCTGGCCCGAGCTCGCGCAGCAGGAGTGGGGCGACGACGAGGGCGTGACCGCCGCGGCGGAGCACCGGCGGGTGCTGCTGGAGCACACGAAGCGGTGCCGCGAGGCGCTCGACGCGTTCGCGCCCGACGTCGTGCTCGTCTGGGGCGACGACCAGTACGAGAACTTCCGCGAGGAGGTCATCCCGTCGTTCTGCATCCTCGCCTACCACGACACCGTGGTGCAGCCGTTCGGCGTCCTGACGATGCTCAAGGTGCCGAACGTGTGGGGCCTGCCGGACGACACGACCTTCACGATGAAGGGGGCGCCGGAGTTCGCCAAGCAGCTGACGTCGGGCGTCCTGAACCACGGCGTCGACGTCGCCTACTCCTACGAGCCGCGGCAGGGCATCCACTTCCCGCACGCCTTCGGCAACACCCAGCTGTTCCTCGACTACGACCACGTCGGCACGCAGTTCCCCTACCCCGTCGTCCCGATGGCCGTGAACTGCTACGGCGAGCACGTGGTGGCGCGCAAGGGCGGTATCGCGCGGTTCGCCGACATCCAGAAGGGGGAGGACCTCGACCCGCCCGGTCCGTCCCCGAAGCGCTGCTTCGAGTTCGGGCGTGCGGTGGCCAAGACGATCAGCGAGGGCGACAAGCGGGTGGCGCTCGTCGCGTCGTCGAGCTGGTCGCACGCATTCCTCCACGACAAGGGCTGGCACCTGCGCCCGGACACCGAGGCCGACGTCGCGCTGTACGAGGCG
>JAOPWW010000448.1 GCA_025965495.1 Frankiales bacterium | reverse complement strand
GTAGAAGGTGTGGGCGTCGTTGGTCGCGAGCAGCAGGCGGCCCGGCCCGGTCACGACGTGCTCCGTGCCGACGAGCTGCCACGTGGAGCCGTCGTCGGTGGAGGCGATGAGGGCGCCGGTCGCGACGTCGGGCAGGCGGGTGCCGGCTTCGCTGGTGGTCGGGTAGCCGGCCCGGCTGGTCGCGCCGTACGGCCCGAACGTCCCGTAGTCGCCGGGCTGGCCGGCGTAGGAGGAGGGCTGGACCCGCCAGGTGCCGGACGCGGTGACGGTGACCGACTCAGCGGGACCGAGGTCGACGCCGGTGTCGACGGCCTCCGACGTGGCGTCGACGGGGAGGGTCGTCGTGACGACGCCGGTCGTGGCGGTCGCGGGGTGCGGCTGCCCGTCGTAGGTCGCCGAGAGGTCCCCGAGGGTGATCGCGGCCGTCTGCACGACCGTGGCCGACGACGGGGTGGCCCCGAGCCCGAGGCTCAGGGCGACCAGCGCGAGGGCGAGCACCGCGGCGGCGCGCGGGCGGCGGCGGGCGGGCGAGGCGGAGGTCGCCTGGCGGAGCCGGAGCAATGTGTCGCCTCACGTCGGGCTCCGGGGCCGGAGCGGCCGGGACGCGCGTCCTCGCCCCAAGGGGGACTCGGACTCCTGGCGACCGCGCTAGATGGTCCTAACGGACCAGCGACCGTGCTCCTGCTCGGCCCTCCTGCCCGAGGCCGCTCCTGCCGAGGCAGACGCATCGGGCTCGTGACACGTGTCGCCGGACCGACCCCGCAGGCGGTCGCCGGCGGTGCCGCCCCACCTGGAGGTCCCTGTGCCGGTCCGCGTCCTCGACCCTGCCGCTCCTGCTGCCGCACCCGCGCGCGCCGCGGACGTCGTGCCCGTGCAGCGGCTGGCCTCCCGGGAGGCGGCGGTCCGCAGCTACCACGCCGCCTACCCGAAGAACTTCGTGAGCGGCCGGGGCAGCCACCTGCAGGACGCCCAGGGCGCGCGCTACCTCGACTTCTTCTGCGGGGCCGGTGCGATGAACCTGGGGCACAACCCGCCGGTGGTGAAGGCCGCCCTGGTCGAGCACCTGCAGGGCGACGCCCTGCTGCACGGGCTCGACCTCGAGACCCCCGCACGCGAGGGGCTGCGCCAGGCGCTCGACGGCGTGCTCGTCCCGCGTGGCCTGGACTACAAGTACCTGAGCCCCGGACCGACCGGCGCGAACGCCGTCGAGGCGGCCCTCAAGATCGCCCGGCGCGCGACCGGCCGCCGGGGGGTCATCGCCTTCACCGGCGCCTTCCACGGCATGTCGCTCGGCGCGCTGGGCGTGACGGCGAACCGGCAGGTCCGGGAGGCCTCCGGTGCGGCGCTCCCGGACGTGACGTTCTTCCCGTTCCCCGACCCGCGCCACCCCTGGACCGAGCACAGCCTGGCCCACCTCGAGCACGTGCTGGACGACACCCACTCGGGGGTCGCCCTGCCGGCGGCGGTCATCGTCGAGTCGGTGCAGGCCGAGGGCGGCGTCAACCCGGCGCCGCTGGAGTGGATGGCCGGCCTGGTCGCCCTGTGCCGGTCCCGCGGCGTGCTGGTCATCGCCGACGACATCCAGGTCGGCTGCACCCGCACCGGCACCTTCTTCTCCTTCGACGCCGCCGGCGTGACGCCGGACATCGTCGTGCTGGCCAAGGCGCTGTCCGGCGTCGGGCTGCCCCTGTCGCTGGTGCTGTTCCGGCCCGACCTCGACGTGCTCGGTCCGGGCGAGCACAACGGCACCTTCCGGGGCAACCAGCTCGCGTTCGCCGCCGCCGCGGTCACCCTGCCCCTGCTGGCCGACCCCGCCCTCGGCGGCGAGGTGCTGGCCAAGGGCGCGCTGATGCAGGACCTGCTGCGCGACCAGGTCGCGGCGGCCGGCATCGACGCGACGGTCCGTGGCCGCGGGCTGATCCTCGGCGTCGACCTCGTGGACACGGGCCGCGACACGGCCAGCCGGGTGCAGCGCGAGTGCTTCCGCCGGGGCCTGCTCGTCGAGGCGGCCGGCCGCCACGACACCGTCGTGAAGATGCTCCCGCCGCTGAACGTCGAGCACGCCGACCTGCACGAGGGCGCGGACGTGTTCGGCCAGGCGCTGCAGGCTGTCCTCGCCTCGCCGTCGTGAGCGGGTCGTCCTTCCGCGCCGCCCTGCGCGCCCTCGCCGCCACCCGGCGACCGGCCTTCCACATGCCCGGTCACGGCCACGTCGCCCCCGCCGGCTCGCCCCTGCCCGCGGACGTCTACGCCCTCGACCAGTCCGAGATGGCGGGCCTCGACTACCTGCACGAGCCGACCGCCGAGCTCGCCGAGTCCCAGGTGCGGGCCGCCGCCGTGTTCGGGGCGGACCGCACCTGGTACCTGGTCAACGGCGCGACGGTCGGCAACCTCGCCGCCCTCTGGTCGGTCGCACGCCCGGGCGGGCGGGTCCTGGTGATGCGCCGATCGCACCAGTCCGTGCACGCCGCCGCGACCCTGGCGGGCCTCGAGCCGGTCCACCTGCACCCGGTGCCGGACGCACGCCTGCAGGGTCTGTTCGGCCTCGACCTCGACCAGGTCCGCCACGCGCTGGACGAGACCGACGACGTCGTCGCCGTGCACGTCACGAGCCCCGACTACTACGGCTACCGGCTGCCCCTGGAGCAGCTGGCCGCGCTGTGCCACGCCGCTGGTGTGCCGCTGCTGGTCGACGAGGCGCACGGCGCGCACCTGTCCTTCCTGCCCGGCGAGCAGGGGGCGCTGGCCTGCGGCGCCGACGTCGTCGTGCAGAGCCCGCACAAGGCGCTGGGGTCGCTGACGCAGAGCGCCCTGCTGCACCTGCGCGGCGGCCGCGTCGACCCCGACCGGGTCGCCGAGGGCCTGCTCATGCTGCAGAGCTCGTCGCCGTCGGCGCTGCTGACGCTGTCGCTGGACGCCGTCGTGGAGGGCCTGGAGACCGACGGCGCCGCTCGCTGGGCGCGCTCCGGCGCCCTGGCGTCGCGCGCCGCAGCGGCGACCGGACCCGACGGCCTGCCGCTGGTCAGCCCCCGCAGCCCGCTGCCCCGCGGGGTCTCGGGCACCAACCCCTGCAAGCTGCTCCTGGACGCCGCCCGCTACGGGCTGACGTCGGCCGGGCTGCGCGACGTCCTGGCCCGGCACGACGTCTACCCCGAGTTCACCGACCAGGACTGCGTCGTCCTGAGCATCACGGCCGGGACCACCCCGGGCGACGTCGACCTGCTCCTGGGCGTGCTCGGCGAGCTCGCCGCGGCCGTGCCGGTCGCGGCCGGAGGTGCGGACACCCGCCTGGCGCTGTGGCCGGACCGGCCGGCCGAGCGCGCGCTTCCCGGAAGGACCGCCCTGCAGTCGCCCCGCGCCGTCGTTCCCCTCGACGAGGCCGCCGGCGCCGTCGTCGCGGCCGCCCTCACGCCCTACCCCCCGGGCGTGCCCCTGGTGCTGCCCGGCGAGGTCCTGTCCCCGGCCCTGGTGCGCACGGTCGAGGGCTACCTCGCCGCCGGCGTCACGGTGCGCGGCCTCGTGCCCCTGCCCGACGGCGGGCCGGGCGTCCGCTGCGTCGCCGAGGCCGCCGCCCAGCCCCCCTCCGTGAGGACCGCATGACCGTCGACGCCCGACCCGCGCCAGCCCTCCCCGAGCCCGTCCCCGAGAACGCCCTCGAGACGGTCGTCGAGGCGTTCGAGCAGGCCCGCGACGCCGACCTCCCGGACGGGCCGGCGTGGCAGCAGGCCGCCCACCGCCTGGCGAGCAGCGACGCGTTCGGCAACGTCATCGTCGGCCTCATCGTGTTCAACGCCATGCTGCTCGGGCTCGGGACGTTCGACGTCGTCCAGGAGCAGGCCGGCGGCTTCCTCGACGTCCTCGACCGCGTGCTGCTCGGCATCTTCACCGCCGAGCTCGTCGTGCGACTAGGGGCCGTCGGCTTCCGGCCCTGGCGGTTCCTCGACCGCGGCTGGAACGTCTTCGACGTCGTCGCCGTGGCGGCCAGCTACCTGCCCGGCATCGGCGGCAACGCGACGGCGCTCCGCCTCATCCGGCTGCTCCGGGTGGCCCGGCTCCTGAGCGTGGTCCCCGACGTCGGCGTGCTGCTCGACGGCATCCGGCGGGCGCTGCGCCCGGCGGCCGGACTGGTCGTCCTCACGGGCCTGCTCGTGTACCTGTACGGGATCGTCGGCTGGTCGCTGTTCGGGGCGAAGGACCCCGAGCGCTGGGGCAACATCGGCGAGGCCTGCCTGACGCTGTTCACGCTGCTGACCCTGGAGGCCTGGAGCGACATCCTCGCCGACGCCCGGGCCGTGTCCCCCTGGGCCGTCGTCTACGTGCTCAGCTTCATCCTCATCGGGACGTTCGTCGTGCTGAACCTGCTGGTCGGTGTCGTCATCACCAGCCTCGACGAGGCGCACCAGAGCAAGCGGCGCGACGACAGCCCCGACCTCGACGTGACGCAGGCCCTGCAGGCCGCCCGGGAGGCGCTCGACGCCATGGAGCGCAAGCTGCTCAGCGGCGACCGCTGACCGCACGGCAGGAGGGCGGCGGGCGACGTCGTGCAGACTCGGGAGGAGCGCTGCGCTTGACACGCCCGGCAAGACTCGGGGCGCTCGGCGCCCCACCCACCGCTCGACCGCCTGCAGGAGACCCGTGACCGAGACCGCCGCCCCCGACGTCGCCCCCGCCCCGGCGGCACCGGTGACGTCGAAAGGCAAGAAGGCGCCGGCGAAGAAGACCCCGGCCGGGACGGGCGGCCGTCGTCTGGTCATCGTCGAGTCCCCGACCAAGGCCAAGAAGATCGCCAGCTTCCTGGGCGCCGGCTACGTCGTCGAGTCCTCCTACGGCCACATCCGCGACCTGCCGCGCAACGCCGCCGACGTCCCGGCGTCGCACAAGGGCCTGGCCTGGGCGAAGACCGGCGTCGACGTCGACAACGGCTTCGAGACGCTCTACGTCGTCACGCCGGAGAGCAAGGCGCAGGTCACCAAGCTCAAGGCCCTGCTGAAGGAGACCGACGAGCTGTTCCTCGCCACCGACGAGGACCGCGAGGGCGAGGCCATCGCCTGGCACCTGCTCGAGACGCTCAAGCCGAAGGTCCCGGTCCGCCGGATGGTCTTCCACGAGATCACCCCGCAGGCGATCCAGCACGCCGTCGACACCCCGCGCGAGCTCGACACGAGCCTGGTCGAGGCGCAGGAGACGCGCCGCGTCCTGGACCGCCTGTACGGCTACGAGGTCAGCCCGGTCCTGTGGAAGAAGGTCATGCCGAAGCTGTCGGCGGGCCGCGTGCAGTCGGTGGCGACGCGCATCGTCGTCGAGCGCGAGCGGGCGCGGATGCGCTTCGTCGAGGCCTCCTACTGGGACGTCGAGGGCACGATCTCGGCCGCCGCGGACCCTGCTGACCCGACGGCGCCCCGCAAGCTCACCGCCACGCTGGTGGCGCTGGACGGCAAGCGCCTCGCGACCGGCCGTGACT
>JAOPWW010000432.1 GCA_025965495.1 Frankiales bacterium | reverse complement strand
CGCGCCGCCGAGGCGGCCCAGGCCGCGGCCGAGCGGGCCGCCGCCGTCACCGGCTACAGCTCCGGGATCCCGGGCGTCCCCGTGTCCTACACACCGGGCGCCGTCACCTCCGGCGGGGGCGGCGGCTGCGCGCCCGCCGCGCCCCACGGCTACGCCAACGGCTTCCTGCCCGACGACGTCCTGTGCCCGCTCCCCGGCCGGCCCGGTGCGCGCCTGCGCACCGACGCCGCCCAGTCCTTCGTGGCGATGGACGCCGCCCGCACCGCCGCCGGCCTGCCGCGCCTGTGCGTCACCGACTCCTACCGCGACTACGCCGGCCAGCTCAGCGTCTTCGCCCGCAAGCCCGGCCTGGCCGCCGTCCCCGGCCGCAGCCAGCACGGCTGGGGCCTCGCGGTCGACTTCTGCGGCGGCGTCGAGCGCTTCGACGGCGAGGCGCACCTGTGGATGCTCGCCAACGCCCCGCGCTTCGGGTGGATCCACCCGGCGTGGGCCGAGCCGGGCGGCAGCAAGCCCGAGGCGTGGCACTGGGAGTTCCAGGGCGGGCGCCCCGGCGACGGGACAGCAGGGGCGACGCCCGGCAACTAGCGTCGCCGCCATGACGACCCCCCGCCTGCGCCCGCTCCTCGCGCAGCTGCCCGGCTACAAGCCCGGCCGCCGGCCCGCCCCCGGCGCGCAGCCCGCCCGCCTGGCCAGCAACGAGACGCCCTACCCGCCCCTGCCCTCGGTGGTCGACGCCGTCGCGCGCGCCCTCGGCGAGGGACACCGCTACCCCGACCCCGCCTGCACCGAGCTCGTCGCCCGGCTGTCCGAGCGGTACGGGGTCTCCCCCGGGCAGGTCGCCGTCGGGTGCGGCTCGGTCGCGCTCGTGCAGTCGCTCGTGCAGGTGACGACCGACCCCGGGGAGGAGGTCCTGTTCGCCTGGCGCTCCTTCGAGGCCTACCCGGGGTTCGTCAAGGTCGCCGGGGCCGTGCCGGTGATGGTGCCGCTCAAGGGCGCCGAGCACGACCTCGACGCGATGGCCGCCGCCGTCACCGACCGGACGCGGCTGGTGCTCCTCTGCACCCCGAACAACCCCACCGGCCCGGCCCTGCAGGAGGCCGACGTCGTCGCGTTCCTCGAGCGGGTCCCGCGCGACGTCCTGGTGGTCCTGGACGAGGCCTACGCCGAGTTCGTCACCGAGCCCGGCGCCGTCGACGGCACCCGCCTGCTCGCCGACCACCCCAACCTCGCGGTCCTGCGCTCGTTCTCCAAGGCCTACGGCCTGGCCGGCCTGCGGGTCGGGTTCTGCCTGACCGCGTCCCCGGAGGTCGGGGCGGCGCTGCGCCAGGTGCAGGTGCCCTTCGCGGTGTCGCTGCCGGCGCAGGTCGCCGCGCTCGCGAGCCTCGACGCCACCGACGAGCTGGCCGAGCGGGTCGCCCTCGTCGTCGCCGAGCGCGAGCCGCTGCGCCAGGCGCTGATCGCGCTGGGCCACGACGTCCCGCCCGCGCAGGGCAACTTCGTCTGGCTCCCCGCCGGGGCCGACAGCGACCGGCTGGCCGCGGCCTTCGAGGACGCCGGCGTGCTGGTGCGCTGCTTCTCGGGCGAGGGCGTGCGGGTCACCGTGACGACGGCGCAGGACAGCGAGCGGGTCCTCGCCGCGGTGCGGGACCTCCAGCCGGCGAGCTAGGTCAGCTCAGCCGGACGGTCGTCCCCCGCGCCATCGGCCCGAACAGCAGGGTCGCGATGTCGGGGACCTGGTCGGCCGGCCGGCCGGTCGCCGCGCCCACGATGGCCTTGGTGACCGCGGCGTCCCCGGACAGGAACCGGGCGGGGTCGACCGTGGGGCTGGTCGCGGCAGCCGGAGCGGGCGACGGCGAGGCGCCCCCGCCGTAGCGGCCCGTCTTCGGGTCGACCGGCTCGCCGTCGTGGTAGCCGTCGGTCCCGTTCCGGTAGACCGGGAACGGGATCTCCTTCTTGTTCGGCGGCAGGCCGCGGCAGGTCGGGCCGCCGTCGTCGCCGTTCCTGGGCTCGTCGCCCTTCTGGTAGCCGTCGAGGTCCTGGGTCTGCTCGAGGGTGATGTGCAGACCCGGCTGGCGACCACCGAAGGTCGCCGACACCTCGGACTCGGCGTTCACCAGCCCGGCGGCCAGGCAGGGGAACTCGGGGGAGTAGCGGGCGTAGACGCCGAGCAGGCCCTTGCTGTCCGCGGCCAGCTGCACCAGGCGCGACTCGTTCTCGCGCAGGAAGCGGTCGAGCTCGGCGGTGGAGCCGGTGGTGGCGTCCAGGAAGGTGGCGAGCTGGGCCTTCTCGTCGACCAGGTTGCGGCTCACCGCCGAGAAGTTGTCGAGGACGGCCAGCAGGTCGTCGGCGGTCTTGTCGTAGTCCTCGGACACGGCGGCGAGCCCGCGGATGTCGGCCTGGATGCGCGGCATCTCGGGGTTGATCTTGGCGAAGTAGGCGTCCGTGGCCTCGAGGTTCGCGCCGATCCGCTCGCCCCGGCCGCGCAGCGCGCCGGAGACGGCGTTGAGCGTCTCGGACAGCTGCTGCGGCTTGAGCGCCTGCAGCAGCGGCATGAGGTCGCCGAGCACCTTCTCGGTCTCGAGCGCCGTCGAGGAGCGGTCCTGGCCGATGACGTCGCCGGCGCGCAGGTGCTCGCCGCTGGGCCGGTCCGGGGTGGTCAGGGCGACGAACTTCTCGCCGAACAGCGTCTTGGGCAGCAGGCGGGCCGTGACGTCGGCGGGGATCAGGGAGGTCTTGTCGGGCTGCAGGGCGAGCTCGAGGGTGGCGCCGGAGCCGGTCGTGCGGACCGCCGCGACCCGGCCGACGATGAGCCCGCGGACCTTGACGTCGGCGCCGGGCGTCAGCTGGTTGCCGATGCGGTCGGCGCGCAGCAGGACGGTGTCGGTCGGCGTGAACCTCTTCTGGTACAGCAGGACCGTCAGGGACACCAGCATCGCGAGGACCACGAGGAACACCAGGCCGAGGACGCGCTGGCGCACCAGGGCGCGGCCCTTCAGGATCGGCGCGGACACGGGGCTCCTCGGCGGTTCGTCAGGACGGGGGCGGACCAGGACGCAGCGCGGCGAGCGCGGTCCTCGTGAACAGTGTGAACGACGTCACGGCGAAGTGTGCCGGATCGTCCAGGAGAAGTCGCGCGGCGGCCTCGCTCAGGGCCAGGACGGCCCGGGCGAACAGGTCGGGGTCGAGGTCCGGCCCGCCCCGGGCGGTGAGGCCCCAGTCGGTCAGCGCCTGCAGGTGGCCCAGCATCACGGCGCGTCCGGCCGTGACCCGGTCCACGAGCTCCGCCGGGACGCCCTCGGGGGGCAGCAGGATGACGCGCCAGGTCCGGGGGTCGGCGGCGACCGCCGTCAGGTAGGCCTCGACGCCGCGCAGCAGCAGGTCGTCGGGGTCGGCGGTCTCGCCGGGGCCCGGGACCGGGGGGAAGACGCCGGCGAGCTGCCCGAGGGCGCGCGCCTCCTGCCGGTCCACCAGGGCGGTGAGCAGGGCGCCGCGGTCGGCGAACAGGCCGTAGACGACCGGCCGGGTGACCCCGCAGGCGCGGGCGACGGCGTCGACGCTCACGGCGTGGAAGCCGCGCTCCAGGGCGACGTCGAGGGCGGCGTCCAGCAGCTGCTCGCGCCGCTCGTCCGCCGGCATCCGCGGCGCGTACGGCCTTGCGCTGGTCACGGGCCGATGCTACACCTGTGTTGCTACAGCACTGTAGGAAGCAGTTCGGCCCCAGGAGGCACCCGTGGACCACCTTCCCGAGCGCACCGGCGTGCTCGTCGTCGGCACCGGCTTCGCCGGCCTCGGCACGGCGATCGCGCTGCGCCGCAGCGGCCGGACCGACTTCGTCGTCCTCGAGCGGGCGCACGACGTCGGCGGCACCTGGCGCGACAACAGCTACCCGGGCTGCGCCTGCGACGTCCCGAGCCACCTGTACTCCTTCTCCTTCGCCCCGAACCCGGACTGGTCACACGTCTTCAGCCGACAGCCCGAGATCCGCGACTACCTCGAACGGGTCGCCACCGAGCAGGGCCTCCGGCCGCACCTGCGCCTGGGCAACCGCCTCGACGCCGGCACGTGGGACGACGAGGCGATGGTCTGGCGGCTGCAGACCAGCCGCGGGCCGATGACCGCCGACATCGTCGTCAGCGGCTGCGGCGGCCTCGTGGAGCCGCACTACCCGGACGTCCCCGGCGTCGGCTCGTTCGCCGGGCCGGCGTTCCACTCCGCCCGCTGGGACCTCTCGGTGGACCTGACCGGCAAGCGGGTCGCGGTCGTCGGGACCGGCGCCTCCGCCGTG
>JAOPWW010000425.1 GCA_025965495.1 Frankiales bacterium | reverse complement strand
ACCTGGTCGGCGACGAAGTGGGAGCCCCAGGTGAGCAGGCCGCCGGCGATGAGCAGGACGGCGGCCAGGACCAGGCCGCCGGCGGTGAGGAGGGCGTCGAAGGTCTTGCGGCGCATGGGGTGCTCCGATCGGGGGTCGGGGCCTGGTGGCCCCTGCTGGGGCTCACGGTGGCGGGTGCCGGTGGCCTCCGACAGGGCCGAAGGTCCCCGGCACACGACGCCGCCCGGACGACCGGTGAGGACCTTGTCCCCTGTCGTCGACACCGCGTGCGGGACACGGTGGGCAGGCGATCGACCAGCCTGCTCGACCGGCTCCTCGTCCACGCACGGCACCGGGGAGCCCGGTGCCGAGGAGACACGACCCACGGAGCTGACCATGAAGGCCCTCGTCTACCACGGTCCCGGCAGCAAGAGCTGGGACGACGTCCCGGACGCCCAGCTGATCGACGCGACGGACGCCGTCGTCCGGGTCACGGCCACCACCCTCTGCGGCACCGACCTGCACATCCTCAAGGGCGACGTGCCCGACACCGCCGTCGGGCGCATCCTCGGCCACGAGGCGGTCGGCGTCGTCGTGTCGGTCGGCAGCGCGGTCACGACCGTCCGACCCGGCGACCGGGTCCTCGTGTCGTGCGTCAGCGCGTGCGGCCGCTGCCGGTACTGCCGCGAGGCGCGGTACGGGCAGTGCCTGGGAGGCGGAGGCTGGATCCTGGGCTACAAGATCGACGGGACCCAGGCCGAGCTCGTGCGCGTGCCCTTCGCCGACACCTCGACCTACCCGGTGCCCGTCGGCCTGGACGACGAGGCCGTGCTGATGCTGGCCGACATCCTGCCGACGGCGTACGAGGTCGGCGTCGTCAACGGCGGGATCCGTCCCGGCGACACCGTCGCCGTCGTCGGCGCCGGACCGATCGGGCTCGCGGCGATCAGCACCGCCCAGCTGTTCAGCCCGTCCCAGATCATCGCGGTCGACCTCGCCGACAGCCGCCTCGAGGCCGCCAAGCAGTTCGGCGCCGACGTCGTCGTCAACAACTCCCGCGAGGACGTCGAGGCGGTGGTGGCCTCGCTGACCGACGGCCTCGGCGTCGACGTGGCGATCGAGGCGGTCGGGGTCGCGGACACGTTCGAGCTCTGCACGCGCCTGGTCCGCCCCGGAGGCCGGGTGGCGAACGTCGGTGTCCACGGCGGCCCGGCCGTCCTGCACCTCGAGGACCTGTGGACCCGCGACGTCACCATCACGACCGGGCTCGTCGACACGTGGTCGACGCCGACCCTGCTCACGCTGGTGCGCTCCGGTCGCCTCGACACCCGCCCGTTCATCACCCACCGGCTCGACCTGGCCGACGTCGTGCGCGCGTACGCGACCTTCGGCAACGCCGCGGAGACCGGTGCGCTCAAGGTCGTGCTGCACGCATGACCGCACGGGCGGGCGTGCAGCAGCGCGGGGCGCTGTCCCGGGTGTTCGGGCTGGACCTCGTCCTGCTGCACGCGCCGTCGGTCTGGGACTTCCGCGAGGAGGTCGTCCTGCAGGGCCCCCTCGCGGACGTGATCCCGTCGACGACCCAGTTCGAGATGTACCCGATCGGCATGACGAGCATCGCCGCCTACCTCGAGGGCAACGGCTACAACGTCCGGATGGTGAACCTCGCCTACCGGATGCTGCGCACGCCCGGCTACGACGTCCCCGCGCGGATCGCCTCCCTGCACGCCCCCGTCTTCGGCATCGACCTGCACTGGCTCCCGCACGCGCACGGCGCCCTCGGGATCGCCGCGCTCGTCAAGGAGCTCCACCCGGAGAGCACGGTCCTGCTCGGGGGCCTGTCGGCGAGCTGGTTCCACCTGGAGCTGATGGAGGACCCCGCGGTCGACGTCGTGCTCCGCGGCGACTCGACCGAGGAGCCCTGCCGGCAGCTCCTGCAGGCGCTGCGCGACGGCACGCCCCTGGAGGCGGTCGAGAACCTGACGTGGCGGCGGGCGGACGGCACGGTGGTGGTCAACCCGCTCACCTTCGTGCCGGCGGACCTGGACTGGGTCGACGTCCCGGCGTACGACTTCATGCTGCACGCTGTGTTCAAGTACGGCAGCCTCAGTGACTTCCTGCCCTACCTGGAGTGGCTCCGCTACCCCTCGACCATGCTGCTGAACTCGCGCGGCTGCGCGCTCGACTGCGCGATCTGCGGCGGGTCCAGCTCGGCCTACTCAGGAGTCGTCGGGCGGTCGTCGCCCGCGATGCGCTCGCCCGCGAAGCTCGTCGCGGACGCGACCGTGATCGCCTCGTTCTCCGGCGCCCCGATCTTCGTCGTGCACGACCTGCGCGTCGGTGGGGACGACCGCGCCGCCGACTTCCTGAGCCGCTTCGCCGCGGCCGGCGTCGACAACGAGCTGGTCCTCGAGGTCTTCACGCCGGCGGGCCGCGACTTCTTCGGCGCCGTGCGCGAGGCGACCCGCGCCTGGAGCCTGCAGCTGACGATCGAGTCGGCCGACCCCGACGTCCGCCGGGTCAACGGGAAGTTCGGCGTCAGCAACGAGGAGGTCGAGGCGACGCTCGCGGCCGCGCTGGCCGAGGGGTGCGGCAAGGTCGACCTGTTCTTCATGGTGGGCCTGTCCGGCCAGGACCACGCGTCGGCCATGGGCACCGTCGACTACTGCCGGCACCTCGTCGAGCGCTTCGGTGCCGATCCGCGGCTGCAGTTCTACGTCGCTCCCCTCGGGCCGTTCCTGGACCCCGGCAGCCGCGCCTACGCGCACCCCGAGGAGCTCGGCTTCTCCCAGCGCTTCACCACCCTCGCCGAGCACCGGCAGGCACTGCTGGGCCCGACCTGGGAGGACATGCTCTCGTTCTCCACGGACTGGATGGCCCGCCGGGAGATCGTCGCCACGACCTACGAGGTGGGTGCCGGCCTCAACGACCTCAAGCGCGACGCCGGCCTCGTCGACGCCGCCACCCACGCCGGCGTCGCGTCGCACCTCGCTGCGGCGGTGTCCCTGCTGGACGACGTCCGGGCCGTGCAGCAGCTCCCCGAGCCCGACCGCACCCAGGCGCTCCGAGCGCTGAAGGCGGGGCTGGAGCAGGCGAACTCCGGCTCGCTCGTGGGTGTCGACGAGCTGAAGTGGAAGACGTCGTCGGGCATCCGCGTGACCTGGGCCGTGACGCGCCGGCTGGCCCGGGCCCTGGTCGCCGAGACCGGACGGGCGTGGCAGCGCTGCCGGGGGCGGTACGACGGCGCGGTCGCCGACCCCGTGCGCCTGGCACCCGTCGCGCCGGCGCCCGGGCCGGTCGACGTGCAGATCGGACGACGTCCCCACGTCGGGGTCTCCGCGACCACGTGAGCTGGGCGGGGGACCTTGTCCTCTGCCGGCGGGAACGGCGCTCGGACAGCCTCGGAGCATGACTCCTCGACCCGCCGCTCGCTGCCTCGAGCTCGTCAAGACCTACGGATCGGGTGACACCGCCGTCCACGCGCTGGCGGGGGTGACGCTGCAGTTCGACGAGGGCGCCTTCACCGCCATCATGGGCCCGTCGGGGTCCGGCAAGTCGACCCTGATGCACGTGATGGCCGGCCTGGACAGCGCCACCGCCGGGGAGGCCTGGATCGGGGA
>JAOPWW010000423.1 GCA_025965495.1 Frankiales bacterium | reverse complement strand
GTCGCGCCGACGGCGAGAGCCGCCGCGGGCACGGGCACGGGCACGGCGACGACGACGGCGGCAGGGGCAGGGGCAGGGGCAGCCAGGGCCACGACCGCCGGTGCCGCGGCGACCGGCGAGACGGAGGGGGCCGTGAGGCCGGCCCAGACCGCGACCGACAGGGCGACGGCGCCGAGGACCGTCCCGCTGGAGGTGGCCCGCCGCCGCGGCACGCGGACGAGGTCGGTGCTGCTCCGGGTGTCGTCGCGGCTCATGCCGTGTCTCTCTCTCGAGCTGGGTGAGCGGCGGTCTGCCGCGCTGCAACGAGGTTCGGCGAGCCTCCTGGCACGTCCCTGGCCTGCCGCTGCCGCGTCGCTGGCAGGGCGTCCCGTGAGGTGACCTCGGTGCGAGCAGCCGGTGGGGCTCGCACTCCTCCCAGCGAGCACCCAGCGTGCCGTCAGCCCGCTCGCAGGCCGGCCCAGCAGCCTCGTGGCACCGCCCTCCCGCCCCCTTGGAGACCGCCATGCCCGCCCCACCCGCGCCCGGCCTGCCACCGCGGCACGCGCCGCCCGCCGTCCGCAGACCGGTGCGCAGCACGCACCTCGTCGGCGGCCTCGCCGTCCTGGTCGCCCTGTGGCTCGGCGTCACGGCGCCCTCCACCTCCCCCGTCTCCGCCGTCCCCTCCCCGGTGACGACGACCGCCGCGACCACCGCGACCACCGACCAGGCGGACGGCCAGGCGGACGGCCCCGACCTGGACCGCGCCCGGGTCACCGGGCGGGCCGGCGACCGTGGCCGCTCCGGCGGTGGACGATGACGAGCACCGACGTCCGCGCCCACCCCCCGAGGGCCGACTCGGGCCGCCAGGGCCAGGGGTGGCACCCCGACCTCGTGCTCCGCACTGTCTTCGCCGGGGCCGCACTCGTCGGGTTGCTGCCGCTGTGGAACGTGCTGCGGTCGCCCCTGCCGTTCCAGCTGCCCGTGCTGGTCGCCCACAGCGCCGGCATGCTCGCCGGCTACGGCGTCGTCGTGCTCGTCGGCCTCATGTCACGGACGCCGCAGCTCGAGCGGGGCGTCGGCGCCGACCGGCTGGCGCGCTGGCACAGCGCCGGCGGCCGCAGCGTCGTCACCCTGGTCCTCCTGCACGCCTGGGCCGCCACCGTGGCGTGGGCGCACGCCCGTCGGCTGAGCACGTGGTCGGCCGCCTGGGACGTGCTGCAGATGCCGTACCTGGTCGCGGCGACGCTGGGGACCCTGCTGTTCCTGGCCGTCGCGGTGCTGTCCGTCCGCGCCGCGCGCAAGCGGGTCTCGTACGAGACCTGGCACGCCGTCCACCTGCTGGTCTACGTCGCGGTGGCGCTGTCGTTCGTGCACCAGCTCGGCGGCCCTGACCTCGTGGGACACCGGGTGCTGCAGGTGCTGTGGTCGCTGCTCTACACCGGCGTGTTCTGGCTGGTCGTCGAGCACCGGGTCGTCACACCGCTGCGCAACGCGGGCAGGCACCGCATGCGGGTCGCGTCGGTCCAGGTCGAAGGACCCGGCACGGTCTCGATCGTCGTCGAGGGCCACGACCTGGACGAGCTCTGCGCCGAGTCCGGGCAGTTCTTCCGCTGGCGCTTCCTCACCCCCGAGCTCTGGTACACCGCCCACCCCTTCTCCCTGTCCGCCCCGCCGAGCCGCACCCACCTCCGGCTGACCGTCAAGACGCTCGGGGACGGGAGCGGACGGCTGCAGGACCTCGAGCCCGGCACCTGGGTCGTCGCCGAGGGCCCGTACGGCGCGATGACGGCGGCCCGGCGCACCCGCGCCGACGTCCTGCTCGTCGCCGGTGGCGTCGGCATCACCCCGATGCGGGCCCTGTTCGAGAGCATGCCGCTGGCCCCGGGACAGGACCTGCTGCTGCTCTGCTTCGCCCGGACCGAGCAGGACCTGCTGTTCAAGGACGAGCTCGACCTCCTGGCGGCCTGCAGCGGAGGCCGTGTGCAGTACCTCGTCGGGGACGCGCACGGACCCCTGTCCGCAGACCTGCTCCAGCGCTTCGTCCCGGGGCTGGAGGACCGCGACGTGTACTTCTGCGGACCGCCCGGGATGGGCACCGCCCTGCGGGCCGCGCTGCAGCGGGCAGGGGTCCCGGCGTCGCAGCTCCACGAGGAGCGCTTCGCCTCCTGACGGGCCGCGGCCCTCACGGTGCACCCGGGCGACCTGCAGCAGCCGGGGAGGGGGAGGATCGCCGGGTGCGTCACGAGCAGCGCCTGGAGACCAGGACGGCGGAGTCCCGGGCCTTCGCGGACCGCGTGCAGGTCGCCATGACCGCGAGCGCCACCTTCAACGCGCTGCCCTTCGACGACCTCGCCGCACGCGCCGCCGTCCTCGCCGAGCTCTTCGGCCGGGCCCTGCCGGAGTCGGTGACGATCCTGCCGCCGTTCTACTGCGACTACGGCCTCGGGGCGTCGTTCGGCGACAAGGTCTTCATCAACCAGGGCTGCTTCTTCCTGGACCTCGGCGGCATCAGCCTGGGCAGCCGGGTGCTGATCGGTCCTCGCGTGACCCTGACCAGCGCGGGCCACCCGGTCGAGCCCTCCGAGCGGTTCGCCGCCATCACGCACGCGCCGATCGTCGTCGAGGACGACGTCTGGATCGGTGCGGCAGCCACGGTGGCGCCGGGCGTGACGATCGGCCGCGGCTCCGTCGTCGGGGCGGGCGCGGTGGTGGCCACGGACGTGCCCCCCATGAGCCTGGTCACCGGCACGAGCCTGGTGACGCGCCGTCGGCTGGGCAGCGGAGCCGACCCGACGACCTGACCGGGGGCTCCGGGACGGCGGGTGCAGGGTCGCCGGACCGGCGTGGTGCACAGTGGGGCATGACACTCCCCGCGCGTTCCGTCTTCGACGAGTCCCTCGAGCGCTCCGCCCGCCACCAGCAGGTGCAGAGGTGGCAGGCCGCGCAGACGGTGCGCGCGCACGTGGCGGTCGACGCCGTCGACGCGATGCTGGAGTGCCTGGGCCTCGAGGACGCGCACCGGCCCGAGCACGGCTGACGGCGCAGCGCTCCGCGGTCCTCAGCGGGGCCTGAGCCGCCGGCGCAGGTCGTGGTAGGTCGGCAGGCCGACCCACCAGGGGTCCTGGGGGCGCCGCAGGAACGTGGCGGTCCGCCCGCGGGGGACGCCCCCCGCGGGCACCGGGGCGTAGTGGTAGGCCGCGAGCGCGAGGCGCGACCGGCCGTCGGGCGACGCGACGGGCTCGGGCAGGGCGTGCGGGGTGTGCGGGCCGGTCTCCCAGACGACCACGGTGCCCGACTGCGGGAGCACGCGACGCCCGACCGCCCGCATCGAGGTCGGCCACAGCTCGAGCGACCCGCCCCAGGCGTCCTGCCACCCCTCGTTGAGGTACAGCAGCGTGTTCGTGCGGTGGTGCAGGCCCGTGGTCGGGTGCGTGGAGAAGTCGGTGTGGACCAGCGTGTAGCCGCCGGGAGCCGTCTCGTGCAGCCCGGCGGCGAAGCGCGACGGGTCGGCGACCAGCTGCCCGACGCCGGTGAGGCGGCTGACGAACGCGGTCCACTCCGGACCCTCGAGCGCCTCGAGCAGGCGCCGCACCGACGGCCCGAGCAGCGCGGGGTCGCCCGTCTCGCGCTTGCGCTGCCGTCGGGTCGGGACGCTGATCATGGAGGACGGGTCGACGGTCCGGCTCTCGGCCTCGGCGGCCCGCAGCAGCGCGGGCGCGACCAGGCCGTCCAGCACGAGGTGCGGCCAGGGGGACGCGGTCCGGTACGCCGCCTGAAGCTCGGGCAGGCGCGCCACCAGGCCGGGCAGCCCCTGCAGAGGCTCCGTCATCAGCACCCGTGGATGGTGGCAGGGATCGAGGCGCGCGTCATGACCCGAAAGGTCTAGTTGCGGGGGTCCGGTGCACCAGCGCGCCCTCGTGTGCCGGGGACCTTCGGCCCTGTCGCAGGCCACCCGCGCCCGACACCGTGAGCCCCAGCAGGGGCCACCAGGCCCCGACCCCCGAACGGAGCACCCCATGCGCCGCAAGACCTTCGACGCCCTCCTCACCGCCGGCGGCCTGGTCCTGGCCGCCGTCCTGCTCATCGCCGGCGGCCTGCTCACCTGGGGCTCCCACTTCGTCGCCGACCAGGT
>JAOPWW010000456.1 GCA_025965495.1 Frankiales bacterium | reverse complement strand
ACCACCCGCGACTGCAGCTCGAACGGCGAGTCGAGCGCGTCCGGCTGCTCCTCGGCCGTCCCCGCCTCGCAGGTGTCGCAGTTGCCGCACGGCTCGTCGAGCTGCTCGCCGAAGTACGCCAGCAGGTACTGCCGCCGGCAGCCCTGCGTCTCCGCGTACCCCTGCATCATCGTCAGCCGGCTCTTCTCGACCTTCTTGTGCGACTCGGCCACCTCGGCGGCGGCCTTCGCGGCCGCCTTCGGCGCCAGCTCCTCGTCGCTGGTGTCGAGCGTCCCGTCGGCCTGGACCTCGACCGCGCCGGCCTGCTCGAGCAGGTTCACCAGACCCGACAGGCGGGTGTTGCTCAGGTCCATCTCCTGGGCGAGGTCCTGCGGCTCGACCGGCCCGTCGGCGTGCTGCACCAGGGTCGCGACCTTGCGCAGCGCCGTCTCGTCCGGGCTGCCGGAGGCGAAGAACTTGCGCAGCCCGAGGTCCTCCTGGCGGTAGAACAGCACCGCCTCGGCCGGCTCGCCGTCGCGCCCCGCACGGCCGATCTCCTGGTAGTAGCTGTCGAGGGAGTCGGCGACCTCGGCGTGCAGCACGAAGCGCACGTCGGCCTTGTCGATGCCCATCCCGAACGCCGTCGTCGCCACGACGACGTCGAGCTCCCCGTCCATGAAGCGCTGCTGCACCGACGTGCGGTCGGCCGCCTTCATGCCCGCGTGGTACGGCGCGGCGTCCATCCCGTACTCGGCCATGGCGGCGGCGTAGGCCTCGGCGCTCTTGCGCGTCGCGGTGTAGACGATGCCGGGCTTGGCCTCGCCCATGGCTCGCAGCACGACCGCCTCGCGCTTCTGGTCGTCGTCGCGGTGGCCCTCGACGGTGAGGTGCAGGTTCGGGCGGTCGAAGCCCTTGATGACCTGCACGGCGTCCTGCAGGTGCAGCCGCTCGACGATCTCCTCGCGGACGGGCGGGGACGCGGTCGCGGTGAGCGCGAGCACCGTCGGGTGGCCGAGCCGCTCGACGACCTGACCGAGCTTGAGGTAGTCGGGCCGGAAGTCGTGGCCCCAGCTGGACAGGCAGTGGGCCTCGTCGACCACGAACAGCGACGGCTTCGCCGCGGCGACCGCGTCCAGGACCTCGGGCTTGCTGAGCTGCTCGGGGGCCAGGAAGAAGAACTCGACGTCGCCGTGCTGCAGGCGGTCGAACGCCTCGTCGCGGTCGGACTTCGACAGGGTGCTGTTGGCGGCGACCGCCCCGCCGGTGTCGGCGTTCCCGGCGAGGCTCGCCACCTGGTCGCGCTGCAGGGCGATGAGCGGGCTGACGACGACGGTCGGGCCGTCCAGCAGCAGGGCGGGCACCTGGTAGACGGCGCTCTTGCCCGAGCCCGTCGGCATGACCACCAGCGTGTCGGAGCCGGCCATGACCGCCTCCATCGCCTCGAGCTGGGCGGGCCGGAGCTCGTCCCAGCCGTAGGTCTCCCGGGCGGTCTTCTGCAGGCGTGATCGGACGGACGACAGGGGGTGCTCCGGGGCTCGTTCGAGGGGGTGGACTGCGGACTACCCCGTCTACGCCGCGCCGACCTCCGAGGCCGGTGTGACGTCGCGGTCGGTCCGGCCGGCGGAGACCGCCTGCTCCCACAGGTCGAGGGCCAGCTCCCGGACCTCCTGCACCGGGACGTCCCAGGTCGCGCTCGCCCGGCACGGGCACGAGCCGCCGAGCACCTTGGTGCCGCAGACCTGGCAGGCGCTCTCCCACGAGACGGCGACCCGGTGCCAGGTGCGCGACAGGGGGGCGACGTCGGCGAGGTTCGCGCTCGTGAAGACCGCGACCGTCGGCGTCCCGACCGCGGCGGCGAGGTGGCGCGGCCCGCTGTCGTTGCCGAGCACGAGGCTGCACCGCCGGAGCGTCCCGACCAGGCCTCCCATCGACGTCCCGCCGACGAGGGTCTCGACGTCGGAGCCGAAGCCCGTGACCACGCGGTCGACGCGGTCCTGCTCGCCCGGGCCGCCGAGGACGACGACGCGCGCGCCGCGCTCCGCGAGGGTCCGGGCGACCTCCCCCAGCCGCTCCTCGGGGTAGCAGCGGCGCGGGTCGGTCGCACCCGGGTGCACCCCCACGAGCGGCCGGCCGTCGGGCGGCAGTGCGGCCCGGGACTCGGCCAGGTCGGCCGCCGTGACGGCGAGGTGCGGCTCGAGCCGCTGCGCCGGAGCACCCACGGTCGCGACGACCTCGAGCCAGCGCAGGGTGTCGTGCTGGTAAGGCGTGTACGGCGTCCAGCGGTCCGGCTTCGGGGCGTCCGGGGTCGCCGCTCCCGCCGTCGTGCGGGCGCCGAGCCGCAGGAGCAGCGCGTTGCTGTTGCGGCCACCGCCGTGCAGCTGGACGGCCAGGTCGTACCGGTGCGCCCGCTGCTCGGCGCACCAGCGCTCCAGCACCTCGGGCGCGGCGTCGGGGTCCGGACCGACCCGGACGCCGCGGGTGAGCGGGACCTGCACGTAGCGGTCGCACGGGCCCGGCCGGTCCTCGACCAGGGGACGCGTGTGGGCCGCCCCGAGCAGGGTGATCTCGGCGTCCGGGTAGGCCGCGCGGAGGGCCGCGAGCGCCGGCTCGGCGACGACGTAGTCGCCGACGCCGTTGGCGCGCAGCACCGCGAGGCGCCGGACACCGGGGACGCGCGCGGGCAGCGGGTCGGAGGGCAGGTCGAGGGCAGGGACCGTCACGGACGGGACCTGCCCCCGGGGCCTGCCCGGGTAACGCCGGGCCGTCAGGCGTCCGCGCGGACGATCTTGTGGAACCGGCTCTCGCCGCCGTCCTTGGTGAACTCCTGGTAGAGGAAGTCGACGTCGCTGTCGTCGAAGGTCGCGAAGAACGCGTCCCAGCTGACGTCCTCGAGCCGGTCGGCCTCGTCGCGGAACTCGATCCGCAGGACTCCCGCACCACCGGTGTCGTTGCCGTCCCCCGTCCCGCGCACGTCGGCCGGGACGCCGCCGCGGCTCTCCGCCCAGCGGCGGATGACGTCGTGGTCGCGGGTGGTGAAGGAGGCCGCGAGGGTCGGACGCTTGGTCGACCGCGTCACCGCGTCCGCCCGGCCGAGCTCCTCGGCGATCCAGCCGGAGGCGTGCACGGTCGGCTTCGGCGAGCCGCTGCGCGGGCTGCCTCCCGCCGGCCGGCTCGAGCCGCCCCTGCTCTTCGGCCCGGTGCCGGCCCCGCTGCGCGTCGCCTTCGTGGCGCGCTCCCCGTCCTTGTGCGCGGCCGCGCGGTCCTTCTCCTTCGCCGCGCGGTCCTTCTCCTTCGCCTTGGCGGCCTTCTCCTTCTCCTTCGCCTTGGCGGCCCTCTCCTTGTCCTTCTGCTTCGCCAGGCGCTCCTTCTCCTTCGCCTTGGCGGCCCTCTCCTTGTCCTTCTGCTTCGCCAGGCGCTCCTTCTCCTTCGCCTTGGCGGCCTTCTCCTTCTCCTTGGCCTTGGCGGCCTTCTCCTTCTCCTTGGCCTTCGCCGCCTTCTCCTTGTCCTTGGCCTTCGCGGCGGCCTCGACGTCCTGGGTGCGGGTCTTCGGGCGGTCCTGGGTCGCCGTGGCCATGCCGGTTCCTCCGTCTGGGGGTGGGTACTGCGGGGACGCTCGCGGGGCAGGTGCCCGCGTCGGCCCGCGCG
>JAOPWW010000405.1 GCA_025965495.1 Frankiales bacterium | reverse complement strand
TAGAAGACGGCGTTCGAGGTGAGCACGTCAGGCATGCCCGGCACGCGCAGGTCGGCGGCCGCCAGGTCCCCCGGCGCCCGGCGGACGGGCACGGGCAGCCCGACGGCGGTGCGCAGGGCGCTGACGTCGGCCCGCTGCTGCAGGTACCGCACCACGCCACCCGCGCCCAGCACGCCGAGGCCGACGACGACGCCGCGGGTGAGGAACGCACGCCGGTCCTGACCCGCACCGCCGGGAGCCAGCCGCAGCAGGGAGCGCAGCACGCCGACGGTCACCAGCAGCAGGGCCGCAGCGACGACGACGGCCGCCGGCCCCGCGTGCGGCTGCCCGAGCTGCGCCGCGAGCACGACCAGGCTCAGGACCGCGACGAGCGCCTCCGCCCGGCGCGGCGAGCGCAGGGCCAGCACGCCGCCCCACGCGGCCAGGCCGGCGCAGACCAGCAGGATCCCGAGCAGCAGCAGCGGCTTGTCGGCGGTCCCCACGGTGCTGATCGCCGGACCGCGCAGCGAGGCGGGCGTCAGCCCGACGACCCGCGCACCGACGGCGAGCACCGGGCTGCTGGCGCCCGGCAGCAGGCGGCCGAGGACCTCCGCGGTGGCGAGCCCGGCGGCCCCGGCGAGCAGGCCGCTGAGCGCCGCCCCGCGGCCGAGGGCCTGCAGGGCGTCCCCGCCGGTGTCGGGACGCGCGGGAGCGGTCAGCACGGCGCGACGCTGCCGGTCGCTCGGGCGTTGTCGGCCATCACGGTCAGCCGCTCGGCCAGGGCCTGGAGGCTGTCGGCCCGCAACCGGTAGACGTGGACCCGCTCGCAGACCGTCTTCTCCACCAGGCCCGCCTCGCGCAGGACCTTGAGGTGGTGGCTCAGCAGCGGCTGTGACAGCCCCAGCCGGCTGGTGAGCTGGCGCTGGGTGAGCTGCGCGTGCTCCAGCAGCCGCACCAGCTCCTGGCGGCGCGGCTCGGCGAGCACGGACAGGAGCACGTCGAGCCCGGGCAGGGCGTCGGGTTCGGCGACGGCGTCGTCCGGGGCGGGCGCGAGCAGGTCGCGGACGACCCCGCGGTGGGGCTCGGCCAGCCGGTCGAGCATCGCCGGGACCGACGGAGGGGTCTCGCCGCTCACGCTCGCCTGCTCACTCTCGCCCGGTCGTGCTGGCCTGCTCCTCCTGAGCGTAGGTCGCGGCGGACGGTCGCGCCCGTCGCCCGTCACCCGGGTCACTGCGGGAGGTCCTCGGGAGCCAGTCGCGGACCCTCCCTGCGGGCGGTTCTCGCACCTGATACCCGCGTCGGTGGTCCCGACGGAGGGCGGACCGGCGATGGTGACGTGTGCCCCCTCACCGCCTGCCGCTGCTGGCCCTCGCCGCCCTCGCGGCGGCAGGGAGCCTGCTCGGCGCGGCCGCCGCTCTCGCCGGCCCGGACGAGCCGTCGCGGGCGGTCCTCAGCGCGCAGGTCTGGACCGAACCGGTCGGGACCGGGCCGGCGGCGGCCGAGCCGGTCGCCGCCTCCGGGCCCGGCGACTCCCCGCGGCCCTGCCACCCCCAGCCACCCGCGGCGGCCTCCCCCGTCACCGCGGGCGGGAGCGTGCAGCTCGTCGTCGTCGTCGGCGCCACCACCGTGGTCCGGTCGCAGGACGGCGCGCCCGTCTCGGCCCGCACCACCACCGGCCAGGCGCCCTGCTCCACCGACGCCTTCGTGGACGAGGCCGGCACGCCGGTCACTGCGGACGTCCAGCGCGCCGTGCTGGCCGACGTCGTCGCGGCCGGGCTGGACGACGACGCCTGGCAGCCCGGCACCTGGCGACCGCTCACCCGCTGACGCGCTCAGCGCGCGCACGGGACCGCCGTCAGGCGACCGCGCCCAGCGCGCGGCACTCGCGCACGAGGTCGTCCAGCGGCACCTGCAGGACCTCGGCGATGGCCGCGACGGTGAACAGCGCGGGCGTCGGCACCGCTCCCCGCTCGATCTTGCGGATGGTCTCCTCGGCCAGTCCGCAGCGGCTCGCGAGCTCCCGGACGCCGAGGTCTCCCCGCGCTCGGCGCAGCGCCGCGCCGAGTGCCGCACCGCGGGCGTGCTCCTGCGGGGTGAGGGCTTCGCGGACCATGAGCCGAGCGTACGCGCAACAGCTGTACCGGGACAACTGTACCGTCGGTGCATGGACGGGACTCGGATGCCGGTGCGCACGACGACGGAGACCGCGACGATGCGCGAGGCCGGGCGCGTCGTCGCGACGACCCTGCAGGCCGTGCGCGCGGCGGCCCGACCGGGGGTGCGGCTGCGCGAGCTGGACGAGGTGGCGCAGACCTGCCTGCGGGAGGCCGGCGCCCTGCCGTCGTTCCTCGGCTACGCGCCCTCGTGGGCGCCGACGCCGTTCAACGGCGTCCTGTGCCTGTCGCCGAACGAGGTCGTCGTGCACGGCCGGCCGACCGGGCGGCGGCTCGCCGACGGCGACCTGCTGAGCATCGACTGCGGCGCGGTCGTCGACGGCTGGCACGGCGACAGCGCGATCACGGTGCACGTCGGCACGCCGGACGGCGACGACCCCCGCCTGCTGGCCGCGACCGAGGAGGCGCTGGCAGCAGGCATCGCCGCGGCCGTCCCCGGAGCGACCCTGCTCGACGTCGCCCGCGCCGTGGACGGCGTCGCCCGCTCCCACGGCTTCACCCAGCTGGCCGACCACGGCGGCCACGGGATCGGCCGCAGCATGCACGAGGCCCCGTTCGTGCCGATGGCACCGGTGCCCGGCGCGGAGCACGTGGTCCTGCGCCCCGGGAACACCCTGGCGATCGAGCCGATGCTGCACGCCGGCGGCAGCGCGTACCGGACCGCGAAGGACGGGTGGTCGATCGTCACGCGGGACCGGCGCCGCGCGGCCCACGTCGAGCACACCGTCGTCGTCACCGACGACGGGCCCGTGGTGCTCACCGCGGTCTGAGGCGGCCTCCCTGTGCTCGCTCGGCTCAAGCGCAGGCCCGCGCCGTCGATGGACGAGAGGTTCGTCCTGAGCCGCGTTCCCCCTGGAGTCCCCTGTGCCCCCGTCCTGCCTGGGCTGCGCCTGCAGCAGCCCGCGCACCGCCCCCTCCTCGGGGCGGCTGTACCTGGCGACCCAGGTCGCCCACACGGCCGCCGGGCTGCGCAGCCTGGCGCGGTCCGAGGGCGTGGCCCTGCGCGCGCTCGCCCCCGGCCTGCTGGCCCTGGACCGCACCGACGTCGACGCCTTCGTGTCCGCCGCACAGCGCCACCTGACCTCCGTCGAGGCGGCTGAGGTCCGCTGTCTCGTGCTCGCCGGCGACGACCTGCCCGACGTCGCCGTCCTCACCCAGGCGCTGACCGCCCCGTCGCTGGCGGCTGCCGGCGCGCGCATCCAGCACGCCGACCTGCTCCCGCTGTTCGCCGACGAGGCCGGGTGCTTCCACTCCGTCTACCAGCCGATCCTGGGCCTGACCGACCTCCGGCCCGTCGGCTTCGAGGCGCTCCTGCGGGCCGTCACCCCCGCCGGCGACCCCGTCATGCCCGACGTGCTGTTCCCCGCCGCGCACGCCGCGGACTGGACCCACCTGCTCGACCGGGTCGGCCGCACGACCGCCCTGCACGACGCCGGCGGCTGGCTGCCCGCGGACCAGCTGCTGTTCATCAACTTCGTGCCGACGTCGATCTACCGCCCCGAGGTGTGCCTGCGGACCACGGAGCAGGCCGCCGACGCCGCCGGCATCCGCCTCGACCAGATCGTCTTCGAGGTCACCGAGGGCCACCGGATCCACGACCTGGACCACCTGCAGCGGGTCTTCGACCACTACCGCTCCCGCGCGTGCCGCGTGGCCCTCGACGACCTCGGCGCCGGCTACTCCTCGCTCAACATGCTCGTGCGCCTGCAGCCCGACGTCGTCAAGCTCGACAAGGAGATCGTCCAGTCGCTGCCCGGGCAGGCCGCCCGCGCCGTCGTCAAGGCGATCGTCGACATCACGCACGCCTACGGCGGCCAGGTCCTGGCCGAGTGCCTGGAGACCCAGGAGCAGGCCGACGCAGCGCTCGAGCTCGGGGTCGACCTGGGTCAGGGCTGGCTGTTCGGGCGCCCGGAGCGACGCACCCCGGTGCGGGCACGGCGCGCCCCTGGAGCGCGGCCGGCGGTCGACCCGTCCCGCCCCGACCCGGCGGTCGCCCTCCCCCCGCACGTCCTCGAGAGCGCGGCCGCCGCGGCCGGCGACGGGATGTCGGGTCTGCTCGTGCGGGCCGTCGACGGGAGCATCAGCGGCGTCACGGTCGTCGACGTCCGGCACGCGGACCAGCCCATGCTCTACGTGAACCCCGCCTTCGAGGCGCTCACGGGCTACAGCAGCGCGGACGTCCTCGGGCGCAACTGCCGGCTGCTGCAGGGACCCGACACCGACCCGGCTGCGGTCCGCCAGCTGGCCGCGGCCGTCCGGGACGGCCGTGAGCACCGCGCCGTCCTGCGCAACTACCGCAAGGACGGCTCGGCCTGGTGGAACGAGCTGCACCTGTCGCCGGTGCGCGACGAGGCCGGCGTGCTCACCCACTACCTGGGCTACCAGCACGACGTGTCCGGACGGGTGGAGGTGGAGGAGCGGCTGGCCCGCCAGGCCACCCAGGACAGCCTCACCGGGCTGGCCAACCGCGCCCACCTGGTCGACCGCCTGGAGCGGTCCCTCGTCCAGGCGCGTGCCGACGGCAGTGCGGTCGCGGTGCTGTTCCTGGACCTCGACGGGTTCAAGGACGTCAACGACACCCTCGGGCACGCCGCCGGTGACGACGTGCTGCTCCAGGTCGCCGAGCGCCTGCGGACCACCGTCCGGCCCGAGGACGTGCTCTGCCGCAGCGGCGGCGACGAGTTCGTCGCGGTCCTGGCCGGCCTGGACCCGCTCGACGCCCCGCGCATCGCCGCCCGCGTGGCAGCCGACGTCACGACGGCGCTCGCCCGCCCCTACCTGGCTGCGGGCACGACCCTGCGGCTCGGCGCGAGCGTCGGCACCGCGCTGTTCCCCGACGACGGGTCGACGCCGGACCGGCTGCTCGCGCGGGCCGACCACGACATGTACGCCACCAAGCGGGCCCGGCAGGCGGGCGAGCTCCGGTAGCTCGACGTCCCCGGCCCGGCCCGTCGGCCGCTACGCGGGGAAGTGCTGCCAACGCCCCTCGGAGACGACCTCGACGCCGCGCTCGGTGACCGCGAGGGCGCTCTGGTCGTCGAGGGCGTACGCCGGGCCCCCGAGGTCGGCGGCCCAGCGCTCTGCGTCCGCCAGGGTGTTGTCCGGGAACCCGTCGAGGTGCGGGAAGACGGAGACGCCGACGAGCCCGAGGCCGCGGTCGTCCGGCGCAGCCGGCCACCGGACGAAGTCGGCGCCGAACCGGGGCGTCATCACCATGCTCCCGGCACTCAC
>JAOPWW010000387.1 GCA_025965495.1 Frankiales bacterium | reverse complement strand
ACCTGGTGCACCGGCGGCGGCTGGTGCACCCGTCCGGTCAGCGGCTCGAAGTCGGCGATGTCGAGGGCGTACGGGTAGAGGCACCCGTCCCACCCGACGACGTCGAACGGGTGCTGCGGCAGGACGTGCACCGAGCCCGCGAGACCACCGGGGCCGGAGCCGCGGTGCTTGACGTAGACCTCGACGTCGGTGCCCTCCACGACGCGTGGGTCGCTCGGGACGCGCAGGTCGCGCTCGCAGTACGGGGCGTGCTCGAGGAGCTGCCCGTACCGGCTCAGATAGCGCGCGGGCGGGGCGATGTGGCCGTTCGCCTCGATGGCGTACAGCCGCAGCGGCTCCTCGCCGTCCGGGACCCACCGGTGCGTCGTGGCCCGTGGGAGCACGACGTAGTCGCCTTGCCCGACGGTGAGGTCCCCGAAGGCGGTCTCGACGGTCCCGGCGCCGGCCTCGACGTACACGCACTCGTCACCCGTGGCGTTGCGGTACAGCGGCGACGTCTCCCCCGCGACCACGTACGACAGCCGCACGTCGCTGTTGGCCAGCACGAGCCTGCGACCGGTGACCGCGTCCACAGCCTTCCACTCCTCGCCCACGAACAGGCCGTGCAGCGCCAGGTGGCGCGGGAGGAGCGGCGCGTTCGGCGTCGTCGACTGGTCCGGCAGGGCCCACGGCCGGGCGTCGACGAGCGCCGAGGGGATCCCCCCGTGGTACAGCAGGGAGCTGTCGGAGGAGAAGCCCTCCTCCCCGACGAGCTCCTCGTAGTACAGGCCGCCGTCGGGCCGGCGGTGCTGGGTGTGGCGCTTGCGCGGGACGGAGCCGACGCTGCGGTAGAAGGTCACGTGAAGCTCCGGGGAGCCAGGGCTGCCGACACCGTCAGCGGCTGAGAGCCGCGGCCGGAGTGTTCTCCGACGGCTTGAGGAAGACCAGCAGCACGACGGCCAGCGCCATGCAGGCGGCGGGGAAGACGAGGCCGAACGTGACGTCCGCGGCGCGCGACGTCTTGCCGATGAAGTAGGGCCCGAAGAAGCCGCCGGCGGCGGCGATGCAGTTGATGACCGCGAGACCCACGGTGGTCTGGGCGCGGGTCAGGTCCTCGCTTGCCATGGCCCAGAACGGGCCGAGGTAGGAGAAGACTCCGATGGCGAGCAGGCACAGGCCGAGCAGGCCCGCGCTCGGCGTCTCGCGGAACACCATGGTGACGACCAGGCCCAGGACGGCGGTGCCGAGGGCCGCCATGACCACATGCTTGCGGTTGCCCGCGAGGTCGGAGTAGCGAGCCACCAGCAGCATGGCCACGGCGCCGCACACGTACGGGACGGCGCCGACGAAGCCGATGCTGGTCGAGGAGTAGCCCGGGTTGAGCTGCTTGACGATCTGCGGCAGGAAGAAGGTCATCCCGTAGAGGCCGACGGCGTAGAGCAGGTTGATGACGGCGAGGTAGAGGACCTTCGGGTCCTTGACGGCGTCGAGCTCGATCCGCAGCTGCCCGTCGTCCTCGACGCGGTACTCGGCACTGATCTGGTCCTCGAGCCAGTCGCTCTCGGCCGGGGTCAACCAGGTGGCCTTGCTCGGGCGGTCAGCGAGGTAGACGAGCACCCAGATGCCGATCAGGACCGGCGGCAGACCCTGGAGGATGAAGATCCAACGCCAGGAGTCGAGCCCGAACCAGTGGATGTGGTCGAGCGTGAAGCCGCCGGTGAAGCTGCCGACGAGGAGCGCGATCGGCTGGGCGAGCGACATGCTCGCGATGCCGCGACTGCGGTCCTGGCTGCGGAACCAGAAGGTCAGGTAGAGCAGCAGACCGGGGAACAGGCCTGCCTCTGCGACGCCCAGCAGGATCCGGGCGGCGTACAGCTGGCCCACGCTGTTGACGAAACCGGTGCCGATGGTGACCAGGCCCCACGTGATGCCGATGCGGGCGAGCCACAGGCGGGCCCCCACCTTCTTCATGACGATGTTGCTCGGGATCTCGAGCGCGACGTAGGCGATGAAGAAGACGGCCGCGACGGTGCCGTACGTCGCCAGGCTGATGCCCAGCTGGGTGGACATCTCCAGCTGGGCGTAGCTGATGGCGGCCCGGTCCATGTAGTTGAACATGTAGAGCAAGAAGACGATCGGGATGATCGTCCTCTTGACCTTGGCGAGGACGGCACCCCCCTCGACGGTCTGCTGCGCGGTGTGCACGGACATCGGGTTCTCCTGGGAGGTGGCGGTGCGTGGAAGGAGGGAGGTGCGGCCGGGAGCCGCCGGCAGTCCGGTGGGTCGGGTCAGGCGGTGCGGGCTGCCGCGGCGGCGGACTCGCCGGCCAGGCGCCCGAAGGTCAGGGCGTTGGCGACGGCGTTGCCGCCCCCGACGTAGCGCAGGCCGAGCACGCCGGCTCCCGCCTCGCCGGCGGCGAACAGGCCGGGGACGGGGTTGCCGAGGACGTCGAGCGCTGCAGCCCGCCCGTCGATCTCGATGCCGGCATGGGTGCAGACGAGTTCTGCGGGCAGGACGCGCGCGGCGTAGAAGGGCCCCGTCGCGATGGGGGCGAGGGTGCCGGTCGCGCCCTTGGCGGCCAACGTCTCGTGCCGCAGGAAGTCGGGGTCGACGCCGGAGGCCAGCTGCTGGTTCCAGCGGCCCACCGTGCTGCCGAGAGCGTCGGCAGGGACTCCCGTCTTGCCGGCGAGCTCCTCCAGGCTGTCCGCCGCGACCACGTGACCCGTCTCGACCTGCCGCAGGACGTTGTCCGGCGTCCAGTCCGCGTAGCCGGCCGGGAGGCCCGTGCGGGCCGTCTCGTCGAAGACCATCCACGCCTCACCGCCCTGGGCTTCCAGGATGCCGGACGACACGGCGTAGGAGGCGTCCTCGTCCATGAAGCGGCGCCCGACGGCGTTGACGTGCACGCGGGCCGGCGGTGGGAACCCGGCCTCCCAGTGGTGGTAGCGCACGAAGGACGCCGTCGGCAGCAGCAGGCCCCAGCCGTCCCCGGCGACCGCCGTCCCGACCTGGGCTCCGAGCCGCAGGTGGTCGCCTCGGCTGCCCGGGGCGGCGACGACGAACAGCGCGTCGCCCGCTCGGTTGGCGGCGGGGTAGTGCGCGTCGACGAGTCCGGAGTCGCGGGCCAGGCCGCCGGTCGAGACGACGACGGCGCCTGCCTGCACCTCGACCCCGTCGGCGACGACGCCCGTCACCCGGCCGTCCTCGGACAGCAGCTGCTGTACCCGGGTGTGCAGGACCACCTCGACGCCGGCGCGCCGGCGGGCGCCGTCGAGCACCTGCACGAGGCCGGACCCCTGGTCACGCGGCACGTGGCCGCGCCAGACGTCCTCCACCCCGGCGCGGCACAGTCCCGGGGTGTGGGCGTTGCCGCTCAGCGCCGCCGGGAAGTGGGCGCCCAGGGCGATCAGCCACTCGAGGGTGGGCGCCGCCTGCTCGCAGAAGGTGCGAACGAGGCCCGGCTTGAGCATCCACTGGTTGAGGTCCATGTAGTGCTGGAAGAAGCGGGCCGCGTCGTCGGCAACACCGAGGTCGCGCTGGACGCTCGTCCCGGCCGCGGTGAACAGTCCCGCGGACAGCTGCGTGGAGCCGCCGAGCTCGCCCTCCGACTCGAACAGCAGCACCGACGCCCCTGCCTCGGCGGCGGAGACTGCGGCGGCCAGGCCCGCTCCGCCTCCGCCGAGGACGACGACGTCGT
>JAOPWW010000355.1 GCA_025965495.1 Frankiales bacterium | reverse complement strand
CGGCCGCCTGGCCCGCGGCGCCCGTCGTCGCCGTGCCGCGCCCGCCCCGCTCCCCGCTCGGGCCCCTGACGCTGTCGGCCGCCGTCCTGGCGGTCGGGGTGCTGCTGCTCGCCCGGGCCGCCGGCCTCCAGGGCGTCACGCCCCCGCGGGTCCTCGCGACCGCGCTGCTGGTCGTCGGGCTCGGCCTGGTGGCCGGGACGTGGGTCGGGCGCGCCCGCTGGCTGCTCCTGCCCGGGCTGCTGCTCGTCGTCGCCACCCTGCTTGCCGCTGTCGTCCAGGGGCCCTACGGCTGGACCACCGGCACCCGGACCTGGGTGCCCGCCGCCGAACCCCGCACGCACTACCGCCTGGGCGCCGGCGAGGCGACCCTCGACCTGCGCGGCCTCGAGCCCGGCGAGCTCGGCCGGGTGCAGGTCCAGGTCGGGGCGGGGCACCTCGTGGTCTTGCTGCCGGACGCCCTGCCCGCCCGGGTCGACACCCACGTCGACGCCGGCGACGTCGTGCAGCGCCGGCCCGACGGCACCCTGAGCCACACGGTCGACGCGACGACGGACGCTGCCGGCCGTCCGACCGTGCTCGACCTGTCCGTCCGCGCCGGCCGGATCGAGGTGCGTCGTGTCGCGGCATGAGCGGGACGCCGTCAGCCTGATGGGCGGGCTCGTGCTGGTGCTTGTGGCGGCCGGCGTGCTCCTCGACAGCCTGCCGGGGCTGCAGGTCGACGCCGGCTGGGTCCTCCCCGTGGCGCTGGTCGTCGTCGGGGTGGCCGGCCTGCTGGCCTCGCTGCGCCGGGGCGACCGCTCCGCCTAGGGTCGCCCGGGTGCGCAACCTGACGCGGGACGAAGCGGCACGCCGGGCCGAGCAGGTGCAGGTCGAGTCCTACGCGGTCTCCCTGGACCTGACCCAGGGGGACGAGGGGTTCGGCAGCACGACGGTCGTCCGCTTCACCGGCCGCGGCGACACCTTCCTCGAGCTCGACGCGGAGCTGCTCTCGGCCACGCTCGACGGCGGGCCGCTGTCGCTGGAGGGCAACCGGATCGCGCTGGCGGGCCTCGACGGCACCCACGAGGTGCGGGTCGAGGCCCGCTGCCGGTACAGCCGCAGCGGCGAGGGCCTGCACCGGTTCGTCGACCCGGCCGACGGCGCGACCTACCTGTGGGCGCAGAGCTTCCTCGACGACGCCCAGCGGATGTTCGCCTGCTTCGACCAGCCCGACCTCAAGGCCGTCTTCGACGTCGAGGTCCTGGCGCCGGAGGGCTGGACGGTCGTGATGAACGGCCGCAGCACCCAGGACGGGCAGCGCTGGACCGGGAGCACGCCCCGGATCTCGCCCTACCTGTTCCACGTCTCCGCCGGCCCGTGGCACGAGCTCACGCGGTGGGCCGGCACCGTCGAGCTCGGGCTGTACTGCCGGGCCTCGCTGGCCCCCCACCTCGACGCCGACGCCGACGAGCTGTTCGAGGTCACCGCCCAGTGCTTCGCGCACCAGGAGCGGCTGTTCGGGCGGCCGTACCCGTTCGGCGACCGCTACGACCAGCTGTTCGTCCCGGAGTTCAACCACGGCGCGATGGAGAACCCGGGGTCGGTCACCTTCAGCGAGGACTTCGTCCCCCGCTCCCGCACCACCCAGTCGGCCCGGCGCAAGCGGGCGATGGTCGTCGCGCACGAGATGGCCCACATGTGGTTCGGCGACCTCGTGACGATGCGCTGGTACGACGACCTGTGGTTGAACGAGTCGTTCGCCGAGCTGCTCGGCTTCTCGACCGTCGAGGACGCCACCCGCTTCGAGGGGGCGTGGCTGGACTTCTGCACCAGCCGCAAGGCCTGGGGCTACCGCGCCGACGCCTCCCCGACCACGCACCCGATCAGCGGCGTCGTCCCGGACAACCGCAGCGCCCTGCTGAACTTCGACGGCATCAGCTACGCCAAGGGCGCCTCGGTGCTGCGGCAGCTGTCGGTCACCCTGGGCCCGGACGTCTTCTTCGCCGGCGTCCGCCGCTACCTCGACGCCCACGCCTGGGGCAACACCGCCTTCGCCGACCTGCTGGCGGCCCTGTCCGCGGAGAGCGGCCGCGACCTCACCGGCTGGGCCCAGGACTGGCTCCAGACGAGCGGGACGTCGCTGCTGCGGCCGGTGGTCGAGGACGGCCGCGTGGTGGTCGTGCAGGAGGGCGCGGGGGCGGGGGCCGTGCTGCGCGAGCACCGGACCGCCGTCGGCCGTTACGGGCTGCGGGACGGCGCGCTGGTCCGCCTGGAGAGCGTCGACGTGACGGTCGCCGGGGCGCGCACGCCGACCACCGCGACGCCCGCCGACCTCGTGCTCCTCAACGACGGCGACCTCACCTTCGCCCGGACCCGCTTCGACCCGGCGTCGCTGGCCACCGTCACCGAGCACCTCGGCGCCCTCGCCGACCCCCTCGCGCGGGCCCTGTGCGCGGCGTCGCTGTGGGACGCCCTGCGCGACGGCGAGCTGCCGGCCGCCACCTTCCTGCGCGCGCTGCGCGGAGCGCTCGCCGTCGAGCAGGACCCCGGCGTGCTGGAGACCCTCGCCGGGCAGGCCCACGTCGCGGCCGCGGCGTACACCCCGCCCGCCGGGCAGCAGGCCGCCCTCGCCGACCTCGCAGACACCTGCGAACGGCTGGCCCGCGGGCAGGAGCCCGGCAGCGACCTGCAGCTGGTCCTGGCCAAGACGTGGGCCTCGGCGTCCTCGGACGTCGAGGCGCTGCGCTCCCTGCGCGACGGCGGCCTGCCCGGGCTCGCCGTCGACCCCGACCTGCGGTGGCACCTGGTCTGCCGCCTGGCCGCGCTCGGAGCGCTCGACGAGGCCGAGCTCGAGGCGGAGGCCGCAGCGGACCGGACCGCCGCGGGGGAGCGTCGGGCTGCCTACGCGTCGTCGGCCCGGCCGGACCCGGCGGCCAAGGAGGCGGCCTGGACGAGCGTCACGCGGGACGCGGCCCTGAGCAACCACGAGGCCGCCGCGCTCGCGGGCGGGCTGTGGCAGCACGGCCAGGACGCCGTCCTGTCGCCCTACGTCGACCGGTACGTCGCCGAGGTCGCCGGCGTCTGGGACAGCCGCTCGCCGGAGCTGGCGCGCACGGCCGCGCGGCTGCTGTTCCCCTCGACGCTGGTCCGCGACGACGTCCTGGCCCGGGTCGACGCGCTGCTGGCGACCGACCTCGTGCCGGGGCTGCGGCGCGTGGTGCTCGAGCAGCGGGACGACCTCGCCCGGGCCCTGGCGGGCCAGCGCGCCGTCTGACAAGCGCGCGTTCCTGACGCGTGGCAGGCCTGCGTGGTCGGCTCTCGCCGTGACGCAGGCAGCGCGGCCGCTCGTGGGGCCTGGCCTCGACGGGCTCGCTCCGGTCGACCGCCACGCTCTGGCCGCGCTGTGGACGGGAGCGGCCCGCAGCGGCACCGACGACGTCGCCACCCTCGCCGCGCTCGTCCTCGTGCTCAGCGCCCTCGGCGCTCCAGCGCCCATGGTCTGCCGGGCCGCGGGCTGCGGCGCCCAGCAGGCCGCCTCCGCCTTCGCGGCGTCCTCGCTCGCCGCCGCCTACTCGGGCCGCGAACCCGGCCCGACCGCCCGGCCGGCCCTGCTCTCGGCCCCGCCCGGGGGCGTGCGCCGTCCCGGTCCGGCGCTGCGCCGGCTCGCCCTGCGGGCGCTCCGCGACGGCTGGCTGCTGGGCGGTCACGTCGCCCAGGTCACGTCGTGGGCCGGCGCGACCTGCTCGGACCCCGCCGTCCGGGAGGTGCTGACCGTGGTCGCCCGCGCCGAGGCCGCGCAGGCGGCGCTCTGGCGCGACGTCCTGGACTGGGCCCTCGCGCAGCGGCCCCGCCTGCTGGGGCGGCTCCGGAAGGTCGACCTCGTGCAGCGGAGCCCTCTGCTCGACCGGCCGGCGCAGGCCGACCCCGTCGTGCTCGCGGCCCACGGCTGGCCCCGGACCGAGGAGGTCGCGCGGCTGTGGGCGGCCCACCGGGCCGTCGTCGTGGCGCGGCTCGCTCAGCCCTCGAGCGCCTCGAGCAGCGCGGCGGCCCACTGGGCGTAGCCCCGCTCGTTCGGGTGGAACCCGTCGGCGTAGAGCCCGCGGTACGGCGGGCCGGTGTGCGCCCACAGGTCGGCCACCCGCAGGCCGCGTGCCGGTGCGACCGCCCGCACGTGGTCGTTCAGCCGCCGGACCTTGCGCTCGAACACGCCCCGCGCGACGGTCCCGACGACGGCCCGCTCCGGCAGCACCGCGAACAGGTCGTCGACGTCGGCGAGCCACTGAGGCAGGCGGGTCCCGAGGGCGTCGTTGCCGCCGACGAGCGCGGTGACGAGGTCCGGGTCGGGGCCGTCCCAGGACCGCCACTGCCCGAGGACGTCGCGGGTGCGGGCGCCCGACGCCGACAGGTTCACCACGCGCCAGCCGTCCCCGAGGCGCGGCAGCACCTGCCCGACGTAGCCGCCGAGGTGCGACGACGCCCCGACGGCCTGGGCGGCGCTGTCGCCGAGGACCAGCCAGAGCGGTCCTGAGGCCTGCAGCGCGGCCGTGTTCGACGCTGTCCAGGCGGACGCGTACTGCTCCACCTGTGCGTACGAGCGGTCGAACAGGGGGAGGCGCCGGAGCCCGGTCCGCCGCTGAGGGCTCGTCACGCCGCTAGCCTGCCCCTCATGTGCGGCATCGTGGGCTACGTCGGCAGCAAGCCCGGACTCGAGGTCGTCCTCGACGGCCTGCGCCGCCTGGAGTACCGCGGCTACGACAGCGCCGGCGTCGCCGTCCTGTCCCCGGAGGGGCTGCTGCACGTCGAGCGCAAAGCCGGCAAGCTCGCGAACCTGGACAAGGTGGTCAGCGCCACGCCCATGCCGGGCAGCCTCGCGATCGGCCACACCCGCTGGGCCACCCACGGCCCGCCCACCGACCGCAACGCCCACCCCCACGTCGACTGCCACGGCAAGGTCGC
>JAOPWW010000316.1 GCA_025965495.1 Frankiales bacterium | reverse complement strand
CCGCTCGGGTACTCGGGGTGCGCCGGGGTGGCGAGCAACGGGGTGAAGGCGGGGTCGTAGGGCGTGCGCGGGTCGGCGTCCTCGGTGCGCAGGGCCGTGACGGGGCGCCACCGCAGGTAGCGGTACTTGGCGGCGTACAGGGTGATCTGCACGTCGGCCGTCACCTCGTGGAACACGGCGACGAGGTGCACGGCGCGCGGCAGGTCGCGGGCGGCGTCGGCGGTGACGGGCCGGAGCAGGTCGGTGAAGCCGCCGACCGAGGTCTGCGACCAGAAGCGGGCGAGGTCGGTCTGCGCGGCGGTCCGGACGGTGGAGCTCGCGCTGCCGACGGCGTCGACCTCGCGGAGGCTGGCGAGGGTGCGCTCGTCGTCGAGGGCCGGCGGAGGCGGTGCGACGTAGCGCGAGGCGACGTCGGGCAGGACGAACGGCCGCGCCCTCCCCTGCCCGGCCTGCACGGCGGGCGCGAACGACGGCGGGGTCGGCTGCCACACGCCCGGTCCGGGGGCGGGGGTCGGGAAAGGGGCGTTGACCTCGCTGACCGTCAGGCCGTCGCCCTCGCGGTCGTGCACGTGCCGGGCCGCGGCGGCCTGCCCGACGGCGAGCGCCCGCCGGTCGGCCTCGGTGTCGAGGCCGGCGAGGACCTGGTCCCGCACGCGGTCGAGGGCGGGCCGCGAGGACGGGCTGATCTCGGCGAGCGCGTCGTGGACGGCGCCGGTGAGCGCGGCGACCTGGGCGTCCTCCCGCACCTGCCGGCCGCCGCCGCGGGGCAGCTGCCCGAGGGCGTCGTCGGCCGCGCCCCAGCCGATCGCCCAGGCCCGGGTGGCGACCACCTGCTGGTTGCCGGCCGCGGACCAGCCCTCCCGGGCGACGGCGTCGCGGGTGGCGTCGTACCAGGCGAGGACGGCTGCGGTCGTGTCCGTGCCGGACGGGGCCGCGAGGGCGGGGGCGGGCAGGAGCGCGGCCGCCGCGGCGGCCGTGAGGGCGAGCGGGAGCAGGGCGCGGCGCACGGGGCCTCCAGGGGCAGGGGTGGGGTGCAGACCCTAGCCATTGCTGACAAAACAGGTCAAGAAGGTGCTCGAGCCGGCTGCCGTACGGTCGCGCCATGACTCCGTCCCCTGACCTGGACCGCCGCCGGCTCGACGTCCCCACCCCGGACGGCACGGCCGACGCCTACCTCGTCCGCCCCGCCGGCGACGCGCCCGTGCCCGGGGTGCTGCTGTTCATGGACGCGATCGGGCTGCGTCCCACGGTCGAGCAGATGGCCGACCGGCTCGCCGCCGCCGGGTGCGCGGTGCTGGCCCCGAACCTGTTCTACCGAGGCGGTCGCGCGCCGGTCGTCCCCGACGTCGTCGGGCGCCTGCAGAGCGAGGACCGTGCGGCGGTGTTCGGCGAGCTGCGGCCGTTCATGGCGGCGCTGACCCCGGAGGTCGCCGCCCGCGACACGACGGCCTACGTGCAGGCGCTCGTGGACGCCGGTGGGGCCGACCCGTCGCGCCTGGCCACCACGGGCTACTGCATGGGCGGAGCGCTCGCGCTGCGGGCCGCGGCGCAGCTGCCCGACCAGGTGCGGGCCGCGGCCAGCTTCCACGGCGGCAACCTGGCCCCCGAGGACGGCACCGGCCCGGAGCGGCTCGCCGGCCAGGTCCGCGCCGAGGTCTACGCCGGCCACGCCGACGAGGACCCGTCGATGCCGCCCGAGCAGGTGGCCCGCTTCGAGCAGGCGTTCCGCGAGGCTGGGGTCGCGGTGACGTCGGAGGTCTACGCCGGCGCCTCCCACGGCTTCACCATGCGGGACATGCCGGTGCACGACGCCGCCGCGGAGCAGCGGCACTGGGACGCGCTGCTCGGGCTGCTCGGCCGGACGGTGCTGGCCGGGGGCTGACCGCTCCGCCCCGGTCAGCGCGCCGGCGTCGCGGGCTTCGTCGCGGGGACCAGCGGCACGGTGAGGCGCACGACCTGGCACGGGCGGATGCCGACCCGGTAGGAACCCGGCGCGCTCGGGACCACGGTCAGGGGCACCGGGCGCAGGACGCCCTCGGGGAACACGTGCGAGCCGTTCACCGACGGCGCGAGGTCGCCGCAGCTGACCCCGCCGTAGGCGAGCGCGGTGGCCGGCGGCGGCGCGGCGACGGTCGCCAGGGTGACGGCCGGTCGCACCCGGACCAGGACGGCCTGCTGCGGGCCCGTGCCCGCGCCCCCGGGGACGGGCTCGGACAGCAGGTAGACGTCGACGGCCCCCCTGCCCGGGCGCACCGCCGACCAGGTCCGCAGGCGGGGCGTGCTGGTAGCGCTGACCGGGGTGGTCACGACCGTCGCGGTGGAGGTGGCGGGCGGGGCCGGCGGCACGGGCGCCACGGAGGCGATCCCGCCGTGGGCCTCCGTGGTGCGGGCGCCGTCCCAGCCGCGGGTCGTCGTCGTGCAGAAGCGGCTGCCGGACAGGCCGGCGAGCAGGCTCATGGCGTAGAGCTCCGGCGAGGCGTGGACCTGCCCGGAGCGGACGGTGAACGGGGTGTACCAGGAGCGCCAGCCCGCGGACGGGTCGACGGCGCCGTCCCACGCGTGCGCGCTGTAGCCGGCGAGACCGGCGTGCGCGCCGGTGAGCAGGGTGTCGGCGAGCCAGGTCCCCGAGCCGGTCACGTTGCTGACCGAGGACAGGCCACCACTGCCGACGCTGTTGCCCTCGGTGACCCGGCTCGGCACGCCCGGGACGTTCGCCCGTGCTGACAGGACGGCGCGGCGCCAGGCGTCCGACGTCGCGGGAGCGAGGAGCTGCCCGACGGTCGGCTTGTTGCCGTAGGCGTGCCAGCCGGACCAGACCAGCGGGACGCCGTACCGCTGCCGGACCAGGGCGAGCAGGTCGGCCTGCCAGGCGGGGCTCACGCCCTGGCTCGTGCCGGGGCCGGCCAGGGGCACGTGGCGGGTGACCGGGTCGGCCGCGAGGGCGTCGGCGTAGCGGGTGAAGCGCCGCAGGTAGTCGGCCTCGCTGAGGTAGCCGTTCGGCTCGTTGCCCAGCTCGACGGCGGCGAGGACGTGGCCGGGGTCGTGGCGGACGGCGTACGCGACCTCCTGGTGCACGAGGTCGGGCCGGTCGACCGCCAGGTTCGTCCCGAGCTGCACCTGCCAGCCGGCCTGCCGCGCCGCCTCGAGGACCGCGCGGAGCATCCCGGGCGTCACGGTGCCGCGGAACAGCCGGTTGCCGGCCGTGCGGCCGTGGGCGTCCCAGACGTAGCCGTCCTGGCTGTTGCCACCGACCCGGAGCAGGCCGCCGCGGCCGGTCGTGTCGCGCAGGCCCTGCAGGAGCCGGACCGTGGCGGGCACGACCTGCAGGGGAGCGGACGTCGTGACCGTGGCCGTGGAGGCCTCGGTGGCGACCGCGCCGAACCAGGGCGTGACCGTGCTCCACTCGACGCTGAGGCCGAGGAAGCGCGGGCCGACGAGGCGGCCGTCGGACGGGCAGGCCGTCACGTCGACGAGGGCCGGAACCGGGGCGGCCGAGGCCGGCCGCAGCGGGAGCAGGGTCGCGGCGAGCAGGGAGGCGCCGACCAGGACGAGCAGGGGCCGGGAACGCCGGCGGGAGGACAGCACCATCCGCCCATCCTGGGCGGTCGGGGTCGCAACCGTGGGAGATCGGGACGAGCGGCCTGTGAGCGACACCACGTCCGGGTCGCGGGAGCGCGCGCCGCGCGGTGGACCGGGCTCTCGAGGGGCAGGAGGCCCCCATGGACATCACCGACCTGATCCTGGCCGACCACCACCGCCAGCGGCTGGCCTTCGCCGTGCTCGACGACGTCGACCCGTCCGACACCGAGCGCCTGGGAGCGCTGTGGGGCGACCTCGCGCAGTTCCTCGAGGTGCACGCCGCGGCCGAGGAGGCCGTGTTCTACCCGGAGCTGCTGCGCCTGGCCGACGAGGGCGGGGAGGAGACCCGGGACGCCATCGGCGACCACAACGAGATCCGCGAGGCGGTCGAGAAGGCCGCGGCAGCCGAGGTGGGGTCGCGCGACTGGTGGGACGCCGTGAAGGCCGCGCGCAGCGCCAACACCGAGCACATGGGCGAGGAGGAGGACGACGGCCTGCCGGACTTCCGGCGGCACGCGTCCGCGCAGCTGCGCAACGACCTCGCCGTCGCCTTCGAGACCGCGAAGACCACCGCCGCCGCGCCGCAGCTCGACACCGACGTGAAGGACCCCGACCAGTACGTCGAGGAGCACAGCTAGGACGACGGCTCACCCGGGCCGGCCGGACCACCGCGTGGTGGTCCGGCCGGGCCGAGCGTCGTGGGACGGTCTGCCGTCAGCCGGCGAGGCGCACCGGGGAGGCCGACCCGCGCAGCTGCTGCACGGTGCCGCCGCGCTCCGACGCCGTCTCCGGGGCGGCGTCGGCGGTGGCGGTCAGGAACCGGTTCGGCACCGACAGCTTCCACAGGGTGCGGAGCGTCTGGCTGTACTGACGCGCCAGCGAGCCGGTCGTGTAGGGCAGCTCGTACTTGTCGCACAGGGCCTTGATCCGCACCGACATCTCGGCGTACCGGTTGCTCGGCAGGTCGGGGAACAGGTGGTGCTCGATCTGGTAGCAGAGGTTGCCCGACATGAAGGCCATGAGGGGTCCGGCCCTGAAGTTCGCCGACCCGAGCATCTGGCGCAGGTACCACTCGTGCGGCGTCTCGTCCTCGAACTCCTGGACGGTGAACTTCTCGGCGCCGTCCGGGAAGTGGCCGCAGAAGATGACCGTGTAGGACCACAGGTTGCGCAGGAGGTTCGCCGTGGCGTTCGCGGTCAGGGTCGACAGGAACTGCGGTCCGGTGAGCAGCGGGAACAGCACGTAGTCCTTGCCGATCTGCCGGCCGACCTTGCGCCCGATCTGCTTGAGCTGGCGCAGCGTCGTCCGCGTGTCCTTCCGGCCCTTGCGGATCTCGGCGATGTTCAGGTCGTGCAGCGCCACGGCGTACTGGAACAGCATCGCCAGCAGCGCGTTCGTCAGCGGCTGCGCCAGGTAGACCGGGTGCCACTTCTGGTCGCGGGTGACGCGCAGGATGCCGTAGCCGACGTCGTCGTCCTTGCCGACGACGTTCGTGTACTTGTGGTGCACGAAGTTGTGGCTGTGCTTCCACTGCTCGCTCGGGCAGGCGGTGTCCCACTCCCAGGCGCTGGAGTGCACCTCGGGGTCGTTCATCCAGTCCCACTGGCCGTGGATGACGTTGTGGCCCAGCTCCATGTTCTCGATGATCTTGGCGAGCCCGAGCATGGTCGTGCCGGCGACCCAGGCCGGCGGGAAGGCGCTGGCGAACAGGGTCACCCGCCCGCCGACGACCAGGCCGCGCTGGATCGCGATGGCGCGCTTGATGTAGGCGGCGTCGTGCTCGCCGCGACTCTCCTCGACGTCGCGCCGGAGCTGGTCGAGCTCGCGCCCGATCGCCTCGACGTCGGCCTCGGTGAGGTGGGCGAACGCCTTGATGTCCGTGACAGCCACGTGCGGTGCTCCTGTGGGGGTTGGGGGGTCTAGACGCCGAGGACGCAGTCGCCGGCGGCGGCGGAGACGCAGGTCTGGACGCGGTCGCCCTCGACGTGGACCGTGCCGTTGCGCAGGTCGCGGACCGAGCCGGCGACCAGGGGGACGACGCAGGACTGGCAGATGCCCATCCGGCAGCCGAAGGGCATCTGGACGCCGACCTGCTCGCCGGCCTCCAGCAGCGTGGTCGCGCCGTCGACCTCCGCGGTCTTGCCGCCCGCACCGAAGGTGACGGTGCCGCCTTCGCCGCCGGCGCCGTCCAGCTGGATCGAGAAGCGCTCGAGGTGGAGCTTGCCGGTGAGGTGCTGGGCCTTCCAGGCCTTCTCCGCGGCGTCGAGCATCGGCGGCGGCCCGCAGGCCCAGGTCTCGCGCTCGACCCAGTCCGGGACGACCTCGCCGAGCCGCTCCAGCGCGAGCATGCCCATCGTCTCGGTGAACTGCTCGTGCAGCCGCAGCGAGGAGTGCTTGTCGGCGAGGGCGTGCAGCTCCCGGCGGAACAGCGCGTCCTGCTCGGTGGGGGCGGAGTGGACGACCTGGACGTCGGTCATCGAGCCGCGGCGGTCCAGCATCCGCAGCATGCCCATGACGGGAGTGAGCCCGGCGCCGCCGGTGAGGAACAGGATCTTCTCCGGCGGCGGGTCCGGCAGCACGAAGTCGCCCTTGGGGGCCGCCAGCCGCACGACCGTGCCGGGCTCGAGGCCGCCGACGAGGTGCTGCGACAGGAACCCCTCCGGCATCGCCTTGACCGTGATGCTGATCGTGGTGTCGCCGCGGGTCGGGACCGACGTCAGCGAGTAGGACCGCCAGTGCCACCGCCCCTGGACCTGCACGCCGATGCCGATGTACTGGCCGGCCCGGTACTCGCCGGACCAGCCCCAGCCGGGCTGGATGACCAGCGTGGCCGCGTGCTCGGTCTCCGGGACGACGTCGACGACGACGCCGCGCAGCTCGCGAGCGCTCCACAGCGGGTTGAGCAGGTGGAGGTAGTCGTCGGGCAGCAGCGGGGTGGTGAGCCGGCTGGCCAGCCCGCGCAGGAGCCCGGCGTCCGGGGGCGGCGGCGCGTCGGGGTCGGTGGCCGCCTGCTGCTCGGC
>JAOPWW010000445.1 GCA_025965495.1 Frankiales bacterium | reverse complement strand
GCTCGCCGTCCTCACCTGCGTCGCCCTGGCGGCGAGCGCCCTGCCCGTGCCGTGGCCCGCTGTCGCCGCGGTGTGGGGCGCGGTCGGGATCGGGTCCGCGGTGCAGCTGCCGGCCAGCGCGACGTTCATGCTCACCGTGCCCGACGCCCTCCGCGCCCGGGGGTTCGGCCTGGCCCAGACCGGCCTGATGGGCGGGCAGGCCCTGGCGCTGCTGCTCGCGGGCGCCGTCGCCGGAGCGGCGGGGACCGCGACCCCGCTGCTCGTGCTCGCCGTCCTCGGCCTCGGCGGCGTGACCCTGCTGGCCCTCGGCTGGCCGCTGCGCACCACGCCCGCACCCGCCCCGCGTGCGGCGCTGACCCGGGCCCTGCGACGACGACGGGCCGCCCCTCGGCTGTCCGCCGTGGACGCGTGGATCGGCGCCGTCGTCGTCGCGTCCTCGGTGTCGGTGTCGCTCGCGCTGCAGGAGCGGGTCGTGCGGGCGGCGCCGTGGCACCCGCCGCTGGTGGTGCTCGCGGTCCTGTTCTTCGCCACCGGCTCCTACGTCGCGACCACCCGCATCGGGCGGCAGGCGCACGTGCTGCAGCTCGACGCCGTCCCGAAGCTGCTCGGGCTGTTCTTCGTCTCCCCCGCGACCCTCATGGCCGCGCGCCTGCTCGGCGTCGCCGTCGCGCTGGTCGGCGTCCGGGGGCAGCGTGGCCGCAAGCTCGTCTTCAACGTGGCCAGCTGCGGGCTCGAGACGTCCGTCGCCATCGCGGTCTTCCACGCCCTCGACCCCGGCGGCGTCGGCCCGCCCACCTGGATCGCGGCCGCCGCGGCCACCCTGTCGGCCGACCTCGTGTCGGCGTGGACGGTCGGCGTCGTCATCGGCCTGGCCGAGGGGCGGCTGCGCCTGCTCCGGGTCCTGCGGCCCGACCGCCTGGCCATGGGCACGGCGCTCGGCGCGACCACCGTCGGCGTCATCGCCGTGACGACCCTGTGGCACTCGCCGTCGTCGCTGGCGCTGCTCGCGGTGCTGGTCGGGCTCGCGGCGCTCGGGCAGCGCGCGTTCATCCGTCTGGAGGCCGAGCGGCTCGAGCAGGAGCGCCTGCAGGACCTGCTCGGGCAGCTCAGCGAGCTCGAGCCCGGGCCCGACAGCACCGCCCGCGCCCTCACCGCCGTCCGCGCGCTGCTGGAGGTCGAGGCCGTGGGCTGGTGCCAGCCGGGGGCCGACGGCGGCTGGGCGACCGCCCAGGAGGAGGGCGCCGACCTCGACGGCGAGCTCCTGCGCCTGCTGACCCAGGGGCTGCACGCTCACGGCGGCGCGACCGGCCCGGTCGTCCACGTCGAGCCGGGCGCCCGCACCGGCTGGCGCTCCCACACCGGGCCGGCCCACGTCGCCGTCCTGCTGCCGACCCAGCGCCGCACCGGCAGCGCCGACCCCTACCCAGGCGACGTCGACCTCGCCGATCCCGGCCCCTGCGTCCTGGTCGCCAGCCGCCCGCTGCACGACAGCCGCGCCGACGCCGGCCTGGTCCGCCTCGTGCAGACCGCCGCCGAGCTGCTCGGCCAGGCCGCGACCCGGGTCGAGCACCGCGAGCAGCTGCTGCTGGCCGCCCGGCAGGACGCCCTCACCGGGCTCAGCACGCTCCCGGAGTTCCGGCGCCGCCTGCAGACCCAGCTCGACGGTGGCGCGCAGCTGGCCGTGCTGATGCTCAACCTGCGCCGGCTGCGGTCGGTCAACGAGGTCTTCGGCCGCGACGGCGGGGACCGCGTCATCGCCGCCGCGGCGCACCGCGCCGCCACCCTGCTGCCCGACGGCCTGCTCGGCCGCGTCGGCGGCCACCACCTCGCGTGCGCCGTCCCGCTCACGACGACGGACTCCGCCGTCGAGGTCGGCCGCTGGCTGCGGACCGCCCTGGAGAGCCCGCTGCCCACCGGCACCGTCGACACCGAGATCGGGGTCCACGTCGGCATCGCCCTCAGCACCCTGCACGGTGGCGACGTCGACCTGCTGCTGCGCCGCGCCGAGACCGCGGCCGACAGCGCCGAGCAGGAGCCCGCCGGCGTCGCCGTGTTCGACCCCGACCACGAGCAGGACGTCGCCCGGTCCCTGCGCCTGGTGTCCGACCTGCGCACGGCGCTGCGGACCGGCGACCAGCTGCAGCTGGTCTTCCAGCCGCAGATCGACCTGCGCAGCGACCGCGTCGTCGGGGCGGAGGCGCTGCTGCGCTGGCAGCACCCCGAGCTCGGGACGGTCTCCCCGGAGGAGTTCGTCGGGCTGGCCGAGAGCACCGGGCTGATCGCGCCGCTGCTCGACTGGACCCTGGACGCGGCCCTGGCCCAGTCGGCGCGCTGGCAGCACGAGGGGCTCCCGGCGAAGGTCGCCGTCAACCTGTCACCGCTCAACCTGCTCGACGACGGCCTCGTCCCCCGGGTCCGGGAGGCCCTCGCGCGGCACGCCGTGGTCCCCGGCCAGCTGGTCCTGGAGGTCACCGAGACCAGCTTCCTGGCCCAGCCGCTGCGGTCGGCCCTGCTGCTCGAGGGGCTGCGCGACCTCGGGGTCGGGCTGTCCGTCGACGACTTCGGGACGGGCTACTCCAACCTCACCTACCTGCGCGAGCTCCCGGTCAGCGAGGTCAAGCTGGACCGGACCTTCGTGCAGGCGCCCGTGGGCGACGACGCCGCGGGCAGCCGGGACCGGCTGCGCGACTTCCTGGGCCACGCCGTCGGCCTGGTGCACGCGCTCGGGCTGCACGTCGTGGTCGAGGGCATCGAGGACCAGGAGACGCTGGAGCTGCTCCGCGACCTCGGGGCCGACTCCGGCCAGGGCTACCACGTCTGCCGGCCGCTGCCGGGACCTGCGTGCACGCTGTGGCTGCGCGAGCGGGTGGCGCGGGTGCAGGGAGCCCGCGGCTGAGCCGCAGCCCTCGCGAGGCCCGCCTCCGGCAGGCCCCGTCGTCCGCTCGCGCTGTCGTCGTCCTGTCTCCGGCGATCGTGCCCGCCGGTCGTGCTGCTCTAGCCCCAGGTGCTGGTCATGCCGCGCTCCCCTCGTGCTGGTCTTCTGGTCGTCCTGCTCTAGCCCCAGGTGCTGGTCATGCCGCGCTCCCCTCGTGGTCGTCGTCCGGTCGTGTGCTGCTCTAGCCCCAGGTGCTGGTCATGCCGCGCTCCCCTCGTGGTCGTCGTCGTCCGGTCCTCGCGTCTAGCCCCAGGTGCTGGTCACGGGACACCCCCTCTCGCGCGGTGCGGTTGCGCCTTACGCCGGAGCCGAATGTGTCAGATGCGAGCCCGGGATGGGCTGTTCGGACCAAGGTCTCGAGGCGAGTCGTCCCCCTTCGGGGCATGCGTCCGGATCGGCCTACGGCCCTTCCCACCCGGTGTCACCGAGGGTGCCGACCCCCTCACGGAGCGCTTCCCGCGGGAGCGCCACTTACCCTCGACGCAGCCACCGACAGCAGTGAGAGGAAGCCCCGTGACCCCGGGACGACGCCCGTGCGAGGGCACCGCGTGAGGGGCGCCGCCCTGGTGCTCGGACTGGCCGCCGGCGTGCTCACCCCGCTGGCCGTCCTCGCGACCCAGACCCCGTCGCCGCACTCCTCCGCGCTGTCCACCCCGGACGTCCGGTCCGCCCCGGCGGTCCGGACCACCCCGACGACGACGCCGGCCGCCCCGACACCGCCGCCGTCGGGCAACCCCCGGGTGGTGCAGGGCGGGGCCCGCTACCTGTTCATCGCGCAGGACTGGACGGTGCCCTGCCAGGACACCGGGCAGGCCGTGCGCGTGGCCCGGAACGCCCGCGCCCTCGCCGCGGCACTCGAGCAGGGCGGCCGGCCCGCGGTCGTCACGATCGGCCCGGACAAGTCGACCGTCGTCGCCCGCCAGGTGCCGGCGACCGTGCCGGAGCAGCGGTGCGCCGAGGCGTCCCGCGCCGCCGTCTGGCGCGAGCTCACCCGCAGCGCCGGCCCGTCGTTCCTGGACCTGCGCCCCGCGCTGACGACCGCCGACCGGTCGGTGCAGACCTACTGGCGCAAGGACACCCACTGGACGCCGAGCGCCGGCGCCGTCTACGCCCGCGCCCTCGCCCAGCGCTTCGACCCCGCCCTCGCCGCGCGCCTGACCACGCGGTCCGGCACCGCCACCCGCCACGGCGACCTCGCCCGGGTCCTGTCCCGCGACGACGCCGAGACCGTCCGCACCCGTGAGCTCGTGAACCCCGACGTCCGGGTGGAGGAGCTGCCCCGCCAGGACATCGGCATGGGCCAGGGAGCGCGCCGCACCCGCGCGGTCCCCGGGCCCACCGGCCGGGTCGTCCCGGGCCTCACGGTGCTGGTCGGGGACAGCTTCGACGACACCGCCGTCGAGCAGCTCGCGCCCCTGTTCGAGCAGGCCCTGTTCTTCTGGCCCGGACTGCAGAACAGCTCGCTGCCGACGATCATGAAGCAGGTCGCCCGCGCAGACCGGGTCGTCGTCGAGACCGTCGAGCGCTTCGACCAGCGCTACCGCATGTTCGACGACGCCGCCGTGCAGGCCGCTCGG